>DTYT01000340.1 GCA_012961745.1 Kiritimatiellia bacterium
AATTCCCCCCAAAAAATCCCACCGGCCCCAAACAGGTCAACCAACAGCTTCCCAAGCGCCACCGGTTAGCGGCAAAGCCCCGCAGCAGGTGCCCGGAAGGCACTGCGGAAAAACCATGCGGCTCCGGCAAGGGGCACTCTCCCGGTAGGCAGGGGATGGCCGGACCACCAGCCGCGGGGATACCTCGAACTCTTGTAGCCGTGTCCCGCGGACGGCCCGGCTCCATGGCGTCTGGTGCGACTCGCTGGCCCCGTGCGCCGACCGTTCCCGCCCGCTCCGGGTGCAGGGGGCGCCCGGAGGAACCTCATGGGAAAATCACCCTTCCGCAGGCGACCGGGCCGATAAGGACGGTCGGAAGCGGAATGGGGTTGGCCAGCCAGCACGGCGAGCTGGGAAATGCTCTCGGAACAGACCCGCGCTATGAGTTCCTGAAAGGCGCCCAGTTCGCAACTCATCCGGGGAGAATGCGGCGATACGGAATCCATATGGAAAGGTGGAAACGTCATCATCCGTGGGAACCCTGACTTCAGCACTCGCACCGAACAACACCATATGCACATGGATTCTGGAGTGGACTTGCTGGCGAGCACCGCCTTCGACAGCGGGAGCATATCCATCCATCGCGGGGTGCCGCGCGCCGGCGGCCTGCAAATGTGCCGGCGCACAAGACGCGTTTCCCCTTGCTCGGTGTGCCACAATCTGTCGGGCTTCGAAGGGGGCAACCCATCAGGCGGACCGTCCTGCTCCGCAGACTCTGCGGTGGCGGATCTCCCGCGGCCACCGCCCGGTGACCACCACTGAGGATCCCGTCCGCTTCCGGAGTGCCCGGGGGGGGACTCGAACCCCCACTCCGCGCCAGCGGAAACGGATTTTAAGTCCGTTGCGTCTGCCGATTCCGCCACCCGGGCTCAACTGGAAGTATGCCCCCACTGGCAAGGTCATACAAGATCCCGGTCACTGCCCCACCATTGGCGCCGGCCGTTGCTTCCTTGACCGGAGAAGCACCAGCGGATAATAACACTACTCGCACAGTTTCAGGAAATGATCGAGCTCACACAACGGGATATCGACTGGCGTCTGGAAGTCGCGCGGGAGAGACTGGCGGCCGTGGGGACCACCAATGCGGCGGCGGAGAGCTTCCTCGAAAACTACCGGAGACTGCTACACGGCGAGCAGACTATGATCCCGGAAGCCGACATCACGCCCGTAGACCGCCTGCCCCGGCTGCACGAACAGTGGGGGAATCCGGACACCGGCCGCCGAGAATTGCAAAAACTGGTGGTGGTCAAACTGGCAGGCGGGCTGGGTACCTCCATGGGGCTCGACGTACCGAAGGCCCTGCTACCGGTCAAAGAAGGCCAAACCTTCCTCGACCTTACACTGCGCCAGATAAGGCATCTGCGCGAAAGGTATCGCAGCGATGTACCGGTTCTACTCATGTGCAGCTTCGCCACCCAGGCGGCACTGGAGAATGCACTCCGACAGGCTGATGTGCCGGTGGGCAATCCGCACGGTCTGCCGCCGTTGTTCGCTCAAAACCGGGTCCCCAAGATCATCGCTGACACGCTTGAGCCCGTGCGGACGGCACTGAACGATCCTTCGGGATGGTATCCCCCGGGTCACGGCGACATTTACACCGTAATGTGGCAGAGGGGCATACTCGAACGCCTCTTGTCACAGGGCTACCGTTACGCCTTCGTTTCCAACATCGACAACCTCGGCGCGACCGTGGATCTGCGCCTGGTCGGCTACATGGCGGAAAGCGGAGTCCCTTTCCTGATGGAGGCGGCCGAAAGAACTGCCGCGGACCGCAAGGGCGGGCATCTCGCCCGCGATGCGAAGGGCCGACTCCTGCTGCGCGAGTCAGGTCAATGCCCGCCGGAAGATTTCCATCTTTTCCAGGATGTGGGGCGCCACCGCTACTTCAACACCAACAACCTGTGGCTCAATCTGGAAGCGATCGAAACGGCTTTGCGCGATAGCAAGGGCCGACTTCCACTTCCGGTGATCGTCAACCGCAAGTCCCTGAACCCGCAGAATCCTCTTTCGATGCCGGTTTTCCATTTGGAAACCGCGGCCGGCGCCGCGCTTGCCATTTTCGAAGGCGCTGCGGCGGTTGCGGTTCCCCGTGCCCGTTTCCTGCCGGTGAAGACCACCGATGACCTGCTGGCGGTGCGCTCCGACATCTACCTGCTGGCGCCGGACAGCACCTTGCGGGTGAATCCCGAGAGGCGCCTGGAAACGGTCGTCATTGATCTTGATCACCGGGTTTACGGGCGGCTGCCGGAGTTCGACGCCCGCTTTCCATCGGGACCGCCTTCGCTGGTGCGTTGCCGATCCCTGACGATAGAGGGTGATTTCCTGTTCCGAGGCCGGGTTGTTCTCGAGGGTAGCGTCTACCTGCGGAACCGTAGCTGCCGCCAGATTCTGGTGCCGGCGAAGTCTCTGATCAGCGGCAGCCGCACGAAATAAGCCACCGCCCGCAGCTGGCCGCGGCCACAGGGGCTCGGCAACGGTCGTACGAGTCAGGAGACCGCAGCTTGTAGGTCTTCAACCCGGTCCGTCTTCTCCCAGGTGAAAACATCCAGCTCCCGCTTCCGGCCGAAGTGTCCGTAGGCGGCAGTCCGGGCGTAGATCGGCCGCAATAGATTGAGCTCCTCAATGATCTCGGCGGGTTTCAGACGAAACACGCGGCGGACCGCGGCCTCCAGGCTCGCGTCGCTTACCTTACCGGTCCCCAAGGTATCCACAAAGACAGACACCGGCTCGGGATATCCGATAGCATAAGCCAACTGCACCTCACACCGCCGCGCAAGTTTGGCGGCGACAATGTTCTTCGCCACATAGCGAGCCATGTAGGCCGCACTACGGTCGACTTTCGAGGGATCCTTGCCCGAGAAGCAGCCGCCGCCGTGCCGGCCCATTCCGCCATAGGTGTCCACGATGATTTTGCGACCGGTCACGCCGCAGTCCCCCTTGGGTCCGCCGATAACGAAGCGGCCGGTGGGATTGATCAGGAACTTCCTGGACTGGCGCGGCAGCAGCCGGGCCGGGATCTCCTTGCGGATGATCTCCTCGACGATTGCTTCGCGCAGTTGACGATGCTTGATATCTGGAGCATGTTGGCAAGAGACGACCACGGTGTCCACAGCCACCGGCCGCCCATCCTCATAGATCACGGTGACTTGGGATTTCCCGTCGGGACGGAGAAATGGCAACCGGCCGCTCTTGCGCGCACGGGCCAACGCGCGGGTGAGGCGGTGGGCGAACATGATCGGTGCCGGCATCAGTTCCGGAGTCTCGTCACAGGCATACCCGAACATCATGCCCTGGTCACCCGCGCCCTGTTCCTTGAAAAGACCCTTCCCCGCAGTCACCCCCCGGGAGATGTCCGGGGACTGCCGTTCCATAGCCACCAGAACGGCGCAGTTGTCCGCGTCGAAACCGATTCCCGCCTCGGTGTACCCCACCTTGCGGATGTAGCTGCGCACGACGTCCGCATAGTTGATGGCCGCCCGGGTAGTTATTTCCCCTGCAACGACCACCATCCCCGTCTTGACCAGTGTCTCGCAGGCTACGCGGCTGTGCTTGTCGCTCTCCAGCGCCGCGTCCAGGATCGCGTCGGATATCCCGTCGCACAACTTATCCGGGTGTCCTTCGGTGACCGACTCCGAGGTGAACAGGTGTCGTCGTGCTGTCGTCTTCACTTTCGTCTCCCTCTGCTGCAATCCATCCTCCAGCCGGTCCAGCGCGTTTCAGCTCACCAGGTCCAACAACTCCGGCGCGGACTTTCTGATCAGCTCGTAGCACATCTCGGTTACCTCGGATGCCGTGGCCGCTTGAAGCGCCTTCTTCACCAATTCGACGGACTGCGTGTAACCCACGCTTCTGACCGCCCTCTTGACCAGCGGCAGAAGAGTGGGGCTCACACTGAAATGGTCAATCCCCAATCCAAGGAGCAGCGGGACCATGAGCGGGTTACCCCCCATTTCCCCGCATATACCCACCTGGATGCGGTGGCGATGTCCGGTCTGCACAGTGTTCTGAATCAGACGTATCAAAGCGGGATGGGCCGGCTCATAAAGGTAGGCCACTTTCTCATTTATGCGGTCAACCGCCAGGGTGTACTGCACAAGGTCGTTGGTACCCAGGCTGAAGAACGCGGCATGCGGCGCCAGGATATCGGCGATGAGTGCTGCGGAAGGCACCTCGATCATGATCCCCACATCAACATTCCGGTTGAATTCCACTTCCCGTTCCGCAAGACTTTTCATCTCCTGCTGCAATATGCGGTTGGCCTGGAGAAGCTCCTCCAGATTGCTTACCATGGGGTACATCATACGGATATTCCCCAGGCGGCTGGCTCGCAGAATCGCGCGTATCTGTACCTTGAATATCTCCGGCTGGGCCAGACAGAAACGGATGGCCCTCCATCCCATGAAGGGATTGGCCTCCTCCGGCGCCTTCATATGGGAGACGAACTTGTCCCCCCCCAGATCCAGGGTGCGGATCACTACCGGGTTGGGGGCCACCCGGCGGGCCACTTCCTCATAGACCTCGACCTGCTCGTCCTCGCTGGGCCAGGAGGACCTTCCCACGTAGAGAAATTCCGTACGGAAAAGACCGATGCCCTCGGCGCCGTTCTCCAGGACCAGCTCGACATCGGCGGGCAGCTCGATGTTAGCCATCAGACCAACCCGCTTGCCGTCCGTGGTCACCGCCGGCTCGCCCCGCAGTCCCGCCAGTTGCTGGCGGATGGACCTTTCGGTTTCCGCGCGGCGGTCGTATTCCTGCAGACGCGCGGCGGTAGGATTGACTATCACCAGACCGCGGCCGCCGTCCACCAGGACCATATCCCCCGGATTCACCCGGACGCTTACATCCCGCAATCCCACCACCGCGGGAATGGCCAGCGCCCGGGCCATGATAGCGGTATGCGAGGTCATGCTTCCCAGGTCGGTGACGAAACCGGCAACCTTATCGCGCGGCATGGTAGCGGTATCCGAAGGTGCCAGATCGTGGGCCACCACAATGCACGGCTCGGCGACGCTCTCTAATCCCCCAACACTGATCCCCGCCAGGTTGCGTGCGATCCGCCGGGCCACATCGCGCACGTCAACCGCGCGCTCCCTGAGGTAGTCGTCGTCCACTGCGGCCAGCGCCTGCGCGTACTTTTCGGCCACCCGCATCAGCACGGCTTCCACGTTCCGCCGGTCCCGGTGCAGGCCCTCAATGACTCCCTCTACGAAGGAGCGATCGTCCACCACCAGCAGGTGGGCATCGAAGATACCCGCGTTCTCTTCGCCGATCGCCTCGGAAACCCGCCGCTCAATTTCGTGGAGCTGGTCGCGGGTATTGATCAAGGCTTCCTCAAAGCGGGCTATCTCGCGGGGAATCTCCTCTTCACTGATTTCTCTCTCGGGATAGTGCTCCTGCTCGCTGGCCATCAGCACCGCGGGAGCCACTGCGATTCCTGCCGAGGCCGGCACGCCGCGCAGCACGATTTCCTTCCTCTCCTGGGGCCTGTCGCTCAAGACTGATCAGTCCTCGTAGAACCCCTTCTCGACCAGCTCTGCCAACGCCTGGATTGCTTCCTCGGCGTCCTCGCCTTCCGCCCGGAGGCGCAGCTTGGATCCCTGGTACCCTTCCAGCGTCATCAGTCCCATGATGCTCTTGCCCGAAACCCGGTTGCCGTCCTTTTCCACGGTGATATCCGACATGAATCGGCCGGCGGTCTTGACGAACAACGCCGCCGGGCGCGCGTGAATGCCCAACTTGTTCCGGATAGTCAGTTCGCGCTCGACCACTGTCCCGCTGGTTTTCTGAGTCGCCGGATTTTTCACCGCTTCTGCCCGCTCTTGTGTACCAGTATTTCAACCAGTTTCTCATCCAACTCCTTGGCGGCGTCATGGCCCATATTCCTCAGCTTCTGATTGAGTGCCACCACCTCCACCACATGGGCCATGTCGCGTCCCGGAGCAACCGGCAAGTTGATCACCGGGATACGCACCCCCAAGACATCCCGCACACCCGAATTAAATCCGGTGCGGTCGTCTTCCTCCGAATCCTGCTTCAGCGGATGAAGGTGCACGATCATATCAAGCCGCATCTCCTTCCGCATAGAAGCCACCCCGAAAAGACTGGGAACATGGATTATTCCCAATCCGCGTATTTCCATGTGGTAGCGGGTTATCTCCGGGGCCGAGGCGACGATCCGCCCACTGCTCTCCCGGCGCAACACGGTGACGTCATCCGCCACCAGGCTGTATCCCCTCTCGATCAGTCCCAGGGCCACCTCGCTCTTCCCGACCCCGGGTCGCCCTTCGATGAGCACGCCGATCCCCATGATATCCACCATCGTTCCTTGCACCCGTACCGACGGAGCAGCCATGTTCTCCAGGATCACGGTGGCCACATTAATGAAGCGGCTGGTGATCAGCGCGGAACGCAGAATGGGCACCCGGTAGCGGCCCGCGGCTGCCACCATCTCGGGAAGCGCGTGCCGGTTGCGGGTGATCACCAGGCAGGGGACATGCTGTGCCAAGAGAGCCGTCATGCGCTTGGTACGCTCCTGGTCCGCCAGGCTTTTCAGATACGCATATTCGGCCAAGCCGACCACCTGGATACGGCGGTTGGCGAAGTACTGGAAAAAACCCGCCAGGGCCAGCCCCGGCCGGTTGATCGCGGCCTCGTGCACCGGCCGCCATAGGTGTTTCTCTCCATACTCGACGCTCAGGGAAAGATGTTCCCTTCCCTGCTCGTAAAAGTCCCGCACTGTCAATTTGGTCTGCATTGATACACCGCCGCGGGCCCGGCCTCACTGCCGCACGCGGTAGTCATGCAATTTTTCCATCTGTCGGCGTACCTGGCGCGCCGCCCTTTCGATCGCCGAGTCGATCGCCAAGTAAAGGTTTTCCATGTCGGCCTCCGCCTCTACCCGTATGTGGGGGGGGGACTGTGCCACTACCTCAGCGATATGCCGGTGTTTCTCCACCGCCAGAATCACATGGACGCTGGTAATCCGCGGAAAATCGTCCAGCTCCCGCTGGAGTTTCCGGTAGACGTGGTCGCGGATCCCGTCGGTTATCTCCACGTGCCGTCCGGTGACACTGACCTGCACCTGTGCCTCCTTTCCTGCTGTGAATCCAACGCAGCCTACATGCTGAATCTCGGTCCCAGATACAACTCACGGCTTACCTTGTCGTTGATCAGAAAAGCACTGGTACCTTCCCGTAATACCTTTCCCTCACATATCAGGTAAGCACGGTCAACTATCGAAAGGGTCTCCCTTACGTTGTGGTCGGTAATCAGTATACCCAGACCGCGATTCTTCAGTCCCCGGATTATCTCCTGTACATCATAGACCGCCAAGGGGTCCACTCCGCTGAAAGGTTCGTCGAGAAGGATGACCGACGGACTGGTCGCCAGTGCCCGGGTAACTTCCAAGCGGCGCCTTTCGCCTCCACTCAAGGTATAAGCCCGCTGGTCGGCCAGGTAGGAAATCCGCAGTTCCTCCAGCAGGAACTGCAGCCTCCGCTTGCGCTCCTCCGGCCTGAGGGGCAGGGTCTCCAGAATGGCCATGACATTCTCGGCTACCGTCATCCGGCGGAATACCGAGGGCTCCTGCGAGAGGTAGCCGATACCCATACGCGCCCGGCGGTACATGGGGACCGCGGTAACGTCCCGGCCTCGGAAGTGGATCGCACCCGCATTGGGTCTCACCAGGCCGACGATCATATAGAAGCTGGTCGTCTTGCCCGCCCCGTTGGGGCCAAGCAGCCCAACGATCTCCCCCTTGCGGACGGTTATGCTTACTCCATCGACTACTCGTTTGCCGCGGTACGTTTTGACCAGATTTTCGGTTTTGAGAAGGACGGAATCCAGCTCCACACCTATTCTCCGATCACCATCTCCCTGACCCCTCCCTCCTCGGGATATATTACAAGCCGTGCGGAAGGCCCGCAAACCATTTTGTTCTCGTCGCGCCAGAATACGATCTGCTCTCCTTCGAGCAGGTCCCGTCCTCTCCTGACCCGGGGGGCGATCTTGAGCACAATCCTGCCCGGTCCAACCTCGTAAACCGCTTCACCAGCCGTGGCCACGCTGCCGCGCTGCTCAATGCGCACCGCGCCCCGTGCGGTTATGAGCATCGGCCGGTTCTTTTCGTCGAAACGGATTTCCAGCCAGTCGGCCTCGATTCTTATCCGCGGGTCCACTACCACCACGTTGCCCTCAAACAGGGCATAGTGTTCTATGTTGTCGAAGGTGAGCTTGTCCGAGGTCACCACGGTCACCTCGGAAGTCGTCGCCCCCCCGCCGTTAACGGTTCCGCCCTCGGAACACAACGGTCCCACAAGCGATGCAACCATGACGGTTGACAAGAATACCCTACGCGTTTTCACCGCTTACCTCGCTCGGCTATTTCCCCCCTGACACCTTTCAGCACAACTTTAGTCGAACTGAATATCTCCAGCCGCTGATTGTCCTGCGACCAGCGGAATCCTTTACCGGTGACAATCATGTTTTCCAGTGCTATCCGTACCGGACCTTCGGAACGTGCCTCCTTATGCTCGCGATCATAGATGCATTCGGGCGCCGTGACGCGCATGGTGACCTTGCCCTCTGAGTAGAATCGGATTTCCAAATTCTCGATACGCACCAGCCCGGAAGGCAGCATCGCGGCCCGCTCGCCGAGCAGCTCGGATTTCAGGTTACCGTCTCTGTCGTAATCCGGCACCGTGAACCCCTGAATGACCTCCCCGGTCTCCTCGGCGGCTGGAGTGTCGGCCGCCATGCACACTGTAAGAAGTGCGACGGCTGCCGGCAACCACCTGCGTGGTCCCATCCATGCTCCCGCCATCGTCATCTTTCCGTCACCCTCCGGCTCCTACTCCCCGTAGGTTCGCTGCAGGATTGAATCCCAATCTCCCCGGGCCTTAAGCAGCAACTCAATGACTTCTCGGACTGCCCCCCGCCCGCCGGGACTGGCCGTAATCCATCGGGCGGCGGCCCGCACTTCTTCCACTGCATCCGCCACCGCCACCGGAAAGCCGACCCGGCGCATGACCGGCAGATCGACCAGATCGTCCCCGACGAAGCACACCGCGTCCAACCCGATTCCGAGCTTCGCGCAAAGTTCCTCAACGGCCCGGCCTTTGCGAGTCACACCCTGCAGCACCGCAGACACTCCCAGTTCCCGGGCCCGGACAAGTACCGCGGCACTGCGCCTGCCGGTAATGACCGCAGTTTTCAGCCCCGCCTGGGCTGCCAGACGGAAACCATGTCCATCCTTTACCGAGAATACCTTCCACTCGCCCCCGGGGCCGTAAATTATCTCCCCGCCGGTCAGAACCCCGTCCACGTCCATGGCCAACAGATCGACCGCGGCGGCCGCCTCGCGGACATCTGGCGCGATGTCATGCACCGGATTTGTTCCTGATCAACGCATCTATGGCGGACAACCGGGTCCACATCCTTCCGAGGACTCTCAAGGGCAATGATGTTGCGGCGTCGGAGAGGGCCTTCTCCGGTTCGGGATGCACCTCCAGGAATACCGCATCACATCCCACGGCAACCGCTGCCCGGGCCAGGTACGCGGCCATGCGGCGATCACCGCCGCTGGCGCCCCCCCTTGCCCCGGGCAACTGCACGCTGTGGGTGGCATCGAATACCACTGGATAACCGAACTGACGCATGATTACCAGGGAGCGCATATCCGCCACCAGATTGTTGTACCCGAAGCAGGTCCCCCGTTCGGTTATCAGGACCCGGCGGTTACCGGTGCTCTCGATCTTAGCCACAATATGTTCTATGTCCCAGGGTGCCAGGAACTGACCTTTCTTGATGTTCACCGCCCGACCGCTGGCGCCCAGGGCCAACGCCAGATCGGTCTGCCGGCTGAGGAAAGCGGGCAACTGGAGCACGTCGGCGACTTCCGCGGCAGCGGCGACCTCGCGCACACAGTGCACGTCGACCAGGACCGGCAATCCGTATCGTTCCTTGACCTCTTTCAGGATCTGCAGCCCGCGCTCCAACCCGGGTCCCCGAAAGGCCCGGTGCGAAGTCCGGTTGGCCTTGTCATAGGAGGCCTTGAATATCAGCGGGATATCGTGACGCCGGGCCAACGCGCACAACCTGCGGGCAACTGCCAGGCACATCTCCCGGCTCTCGATGACACACACCCCGGCGATGAGCGCCATGGGCGCCCGCCCCCCCACGGTCACCTTGCCTACCCTGACCGCTCGGACCCGACTCTTGCCGGTCTCCATCATGCCATTCCCGAAAGTCTCAACTCCTTCTCCACCAGACGCACGTCTTCCGGACGATCTACGGCCATTCCGGACCATTCCACATCAACCACACCGACCCTACCCCCCAAGTACAACGCGCGTAGCTGTTCCAACTTCTCTATGCTTTCCAGCGGGCAGGGCCCGGCGGCTACCACCCGCAAGAGGAAATCAGGGCGGTAAGCGTAAAGACCGACATGCCTTCGGTAAAAGACAAACTTCGGCTCCCGCCCCGCGCCGGGATCCCGGCGGTACGGTATAGGTGCCCGCGAGAAATACAGAGCCCTACCGTCCCTGTCGGTGACCACCTTCACTATATCCGGCTGCGTCGCGATCTCTTCGCCCGCGGGTGCGGCCGCGGTCGCCATGTCGAGGTCCGGGCTCTGCTTCAGTTTGCCGATGACAGCATCCACCACCGCGGGGTCGAGCAGCGGCTCGTCTCCCTGTATGTTGACGACAATGTCCACCCCGGTAAACTTCAGTGCTACTTCCGCCACCCGGTCGGTACCGGAGGGAAGATCAGGGGAAGTCATCACCACCTCGGCGCCGAACCGCCCGCAGGTCTCCCGGATCCGCCGATCATCCGTCGCGACCACCAGCCGCTCGAGAGCCCGACACAGCCGCGCCCTTTCCCACACCCACTGGATCATGGGTTTACCGGAGATCTGACAGAGGGGCTTTCCCGGAAATCTAGTGGAACCCCACCGCGCGGGTATGACCGCTAGAACCATGGTCAGCCTTCCTCCTGTTGGTGGACGTACTGTAGCAACTCAGCGCGGCTACAGGTGGCCGTCCCCAGTTTCCCGACGACGACGCCCGCGGCAAAGTTGGCAATCTCCGCCGCCTCTACCGGGGAGGCGCCTGCGGCCAGGGACAAGGTGCAGGCGGCGATGACCGTGTCGCCCGCCCCACTGACATCGTAGACCTCGCGCGCACGGGTTGGTATATGCAGCGGTCGTGATTCACCCGGCTGGACCACAAGCATACCGTGGGATCCCAGTGTCACCGCCAGAAACCGGGCGGCCCATTTTCCCATCAGTATGCGCGTGGCTCTCAGAAGTTCCTGATCCTCCAGCGGCGGCACCTCCGGTCTTCCGTGGGGGGCATGCCCCGTGGCCAGCAGGTGGGTCTCGCGCCGATTCGGCGTGGCCACGGTCAACCCGCTTGCCGACAGGGAATGATTTTCTTTCGGATCCAGTCCGCTGACCAGGCTGGACGCGGCGGCCTTCTGCAGTACCCTGTCCACCAGCCCCTGAGAGATAACTCCCTTGCCGTAATCCTCAAGTATGACGCCGGTGCAGCCGTCCAAGGCGCCGAGTGCGGCGTCGACCAGTTGCTCCTGAACACCCGCCGACCAGCCCGATCGTCGCTCCCGGTCTACGCGCACGACCTGCTGGTGCTCAGCGATCACGCGGGTCTTGACCGTGGTGGGAGAGTCGGCGGTCCGCACCAGGGGGTCCGTACCCACCCCTTCCTCGCGGAGCAGCTGCAGAACCTTCTCGCCCCACGCATCCAATCCCACCACCGCGCATATATCCGCCGCTGCGCCCAAGGACCGGATATTGGACGCCACATTGCCCGCGCCGCCGGGCATACTCCGCTCATGGCTGACTTCCACGACGGGTACCGGCGCCTCGGGGGAAATCCGTTCCACGGTGCCGTAGACATACCGGTCCAGCATCAGGTCGCCGATAACTACGATACGCTGGGAGGCGAAGTTCCCGAGGATCTGTTCAACCCTTTTCGGCGCGATCGACGTCATGATCCACCTGAAAGCGGACTATTATTCCGTATCCGGCGGCAGCCTCTCAAGGATCATCTTTACGCTGGCTACCGGCACGCGCGCCACTACGCGCGCGACCACCAAGGGAGGCTTCGCGGTGACCCAGATCCACATCTTGCCCTTTCGCACGAAAAGTCCCTGAAAGGCGGCCTCCGGCTCAAGACGCAGGCATTCGATCCGCGTCCCATCCAGCAACCTTACTTCCTCTCGGCGGAGAACTTTCACCCACAAGTCGTATATCTTCTCGTCGGCCATCACCTGATAGTGATATCTCCGGCCCGGCACGAAACGGGCGGCACGGAGGCTGAACATGAACGAAACCAAGTCCCGCGTGTCGTGCTCAATGGGATATTCCTTGGTCCGGCCAGAAAGCAGCGACCGCCAGCGGGCCCGCCCGCGGCCGCGATCGAACTCGGTCACCTCGTGGCACCGGTAGCGGCCCTCGCTGAGCTTCTTGGTGAAACGCCAGGGGAGGAGACTGCGCGGATCGACAATACTCTCGATAAGATCATCCACCGGGTATATCTTTTCCACCACGGCATTGCTGCGGGTCTTCACGCGGATGGCGGCCGCCTCGCAACCCTCGTAGTCCACCCGCTCCACTGATACGCGGGTCTCAGCCACCGGTATAATCCCCCAGTAGATACGAAAACGAAGCTGCTGGCCGACGGGCAAGATACCCTCCTGCCCCGCAAACGTCACGGGATGGAGGGAAACCGCAAGGAGAGCACTGGCCAGCAGCCCCGGTCGAGGGACGCTCATCGCAACTGCCCCCCGGTCCGACAGGACGGCTCGTGCGGCGGCATTCAAAAGGCGCCCCGTCAGAAGAGGGTGTAGATATAGGGCGCCACCCCGGTTCCGGCGGTGATGAACAGGGTCAGCAGCAGCAGGACCACCACCACGGGAATGATCCACCACGCCTTGTTTTTCCACGCGAAATGGAAAAATTCGCCCAGAAGCCTGCCAACGTATCTGATCGTCCTCATGGATGCCTCCGCCGTACTAGTCCAAGGCATACTCCGTGCGCCAGTCGTGCTTCTCATGCCACACGGGCTGTTCCTGTTTGTCGAGCAGGAAAGACTCCAGCACCAGAAAGTCCATCTGCGTCCTCATGAAGCACTTATAAGCATCTTCCGGCGTGCAGACAATCGGCTCGCCGCGCACGTTGAACGAAGTGTTTATGATAATCCCGTATCCGGTCCGCTCCTGAAAGGCCTTCAGGATGTCATAGTAACGCGGATTGACCGCCCGGTCCACCGTCTGGATGCGGGCGGAGTAGTCCACGTGGGTCACCGCGGGTATGTCCGAGCGAACCTGGTTCACCCACTCGCGTATGTCGCCGGTTCGCTCCACATGCCGACGGCGCTCGCGCCGTACAGGTGCCACCAACAGCATGTAGGGAGAAGGACGATCAAGCTCAAAATACTCCGAAACGCACTCCGCCAAGCAGGTGGGTGCAAAGGGACGGAACGATTCCCGGTATTTTATTTTCAGATTCATGACCGACTGCATCTGCGGAGAACGCGCATCTCCCAAGATTGAGCGGGCCCCCAGGGCACGCGGTCCAAACTCCATGCGGCCTTGGAACAGGCCGACCACCTTGCCCTGCTCAATGAGCCCCGCGATCACCGCCGCGCGCTCCCCCTGCGCCAGGCGCCGGTAGGGACAACCCCGGCTCTTCAGGAAGTCTTCGATTTCCGCCTCCGCAAAAGAGGGTCCCAGGTAAGCGCCCTTCATCCTGTCGGTATGATCATCCGCATGCCGCTCGCGGTCGAGGATATGGTGCCACACTACGTAGGCGGCCCCCAGAGCGCCGCCGGCGTCACTCGCCGCAGGTTGTATCCAGATATCCCGGTAGGGGCCTTCCCGGAGAAGGCGGCCGTTGGCCACACAGTTCAATGCCACGCCGCCCGCCATGCAGAGGTACTGCTCGCCGGTCATCCGATGCAGATGGCGGGCCATCCGCAGCACGATTTCCTCGGTAACCACCTGGATGGAGCGTGCCAAGTCCATTTCCCGGCGCGTTATTTCGCTCTCCGGCCGGCGGGGCGGCCCGTCGAACAATTGCTCGAACTTGCCATTGGTCATGGTCAGCCCATCCAAGTAGCCGAAATATTCCAGGTTCAGCCGGAATGACCCGTCCTCACGCAGGTCCAGCAGGTTGTCCAGAATGTGGTTGACATAGCGCGGCTCGCCGTAAGGAGCCAGCCCCATCAGCTTGTATTCCCCAGAATTGACCTTGAAGCCCGTAAAGTAGGTAAAAGCCGAATACAGGAGCCCCAGGGAATGGGGAAAGCGTAGTTCCTTCAGCAGCTCTACCCGGTTGCCTTCCCCCCGAGCCAGCGTGCTGGTGGCCCATTCCCCCACTCCGTCTATGGTAAGAACCGCCGCGCGGCGGTACGGCGAGGGAAAGAACGCACTGGCGGCATGGGATTCGTGATGCTCCGGAAAATAGATCGGTACACCGGGTTCGACACCGCATTCTTCAAGAGACTTCTCGATCTCCAGCGGAATCCACAACTTGCGCTTGACCCACAGGGGCACCGCGGTCATAAAGGAACGCAACCCCCGAGGAGCTACCGCAAGGTAGGTCTGCATTATGCGCACGAACTTGGTGATAGGCTTGTCGTAGAAGGCGACTGCGTCCAGGCCGTCCGCCTTCACCCCCCCCTCCGCAAGACAGTAGCGCACAACGTGGGACGGAAAGGAGGGGTCATGTTTCTTGCGAGTGAAACGTTCCTCCTGCGCGGCGGCCACGATCTCGCCGTCTTCAATCAGGGCGGCGGCCGAATCGTGGTAGTAGGCGCTGATTCCCAGTATCTTCACCGTGCAGTCGTTCGGGCTCCCTCAATGCTGCCGGCGATACCTGCCCGGATCCGTGTCCGCCGGATGGTCCTCCCAGTAGGTCGGCAAGGTCGTGGGGAACTGGCGCCTCATGGGATCCTTGCGCCACACCGCCAGAACCAAGCGACCGGTCCCGAAAACCGCGTAATACACCGGTACAAAAAACACCCAGTTGAGAACCGCACCTGCCACGTGGCCCAGCTTTAGGAAAAAACGCTCGATCCTCGCATAGAGCGCCGGCAGCAACAGCCCACTGACCAGCAGCAGCGCCGTAATACCCCAGACCACCCACGCCAGCCATGCCCGATGCAACCGCCAATACAGCACCGCCCCGACCGCCGCCCCCACGGCGACCCGGACCGCAAGCGCGGACCGACCGCAGGCCGCCGGGGCGCTCCGGGTACCCTTTCGCCAGTCCCACACCACCCTACTGACGTATTCCGCGCTCAAATACCACCTCCGCCGGAGCGGAATGCCGGGATTCCGTCCCTGCTGGCCTGACTTCCCCCACCTTCAGGCTGCGCGAACTGCGGACTCGGTCGGGATAAAAAACACCTGCGCCGCCCATTGGTCAAGTCCGCTCTCCCCCTCCCCATCCCCGGCTGCCGATCTCCAAGACAAGAAATTCGAGCAGCAGGTCCGGCTGTGTCCCGCCCCCGACCATGCGCAGATGCGCGTCCGCGATACGACGGCGGATACTGAGCAGCTCCTGCAACGGGAACCTCCGCGCCTCTCGGAGTCGCATCAGCACACGGTAGGGATGCATGTTGCGGGGATCATCAGGCAAACCGCCGAGGAGACGGTCCGCCCGGTGGTCCTTGGTCCAGACCGGGTCGACACGCCTCCCGGCTCTCGCCGTCCGCAACCAGCCCCGGTCCAGACACGCGCGCAGTATGGAAAGCTCTCGAAACCGGTAACCCAGCCCGACCAGCAGCCCGACCGGATCATGGCGCTGTGCCAGCAGTCTTCGCAGGATGTCGAGGGCGCGCGCGGTGTCGCCCGCCGCAACCGCATCCGCGAATTCCCACCGAGCGGCCTCCCGGCTCGCCGGTACCAGTTTGCGCACGTCGTCTCGGGACACCGTCGGCTCATCCCCGTGACGGTACGCCGCCAGTTTCATCACCTCCTGATGGAGCAGGCCGGACTCACCCCCGGTGCGCTGTACCAGTTCGGTCACAACCTCGTCATCCGCCCGCAGTCCGCGGTCCGCCAGGAGACGCATTGCCAATGCCCGCGCTCTTTCTTCCTCTTCCCACTGGCGGGGTCTCTTTTCCAGCGACTCGATCTTGCCGACCTGGCGGCAGGCACGCATGAAGTAGCCCCGCTTATCGGCCCTCCTGCCGGTCACCACCAGGAAAACGCCCGGCGGCAGACTGCGCTTGATCTCCTCAGCAAGAAGCCGTGCGACTTGGGCCAGCTCGTCATTCCCGGTAGCGGTCAGCAGGAAGTCAGCCGCACGCAGCCATATGACGCGCCGCCCCCCAAACAGTCCCGGCGTCCGCACGCCCTCCAGTACCCGGTGCAATGTCTCCACCGGTTCGCCGGAGCCTTCCCCGGATCCCTCGATCCGCTCCACGGCATATCCGCCGGCCCCTCCCGGAGCCAGCCGTTCCACCAGTTCGGAGGCCCGCGAGTGAACCAGATAATCCTCGTCGCCGAAAACAACGTACACTTGCGTTTCACCGCTCATTGCCGAGACTCACCGTGGCGAAAGCGCGATCACTTGACCGGGCGGCGGCCTTCTCCCATACTCGACTGTCCGTACCCGCCAACTATACGGCATGATGCAATGAAAGGCGATGCGGTTCAATCCGCTGACGAAGGTGGCCTGCGGCGACTCTGGGCGCCGTGGCGGATCGAGTATATCCACCGGGCCGAAAAGGGCGGATGCTTCCTGTGCGAGGCGTTCTCGTCGCAGGATGACCGCGGTCATCTGGTTCTGTACCGCGGGAGCTGCTGCGGCGTGATTCTGAACCGCTATCCCTACAACAACGGCCATCTCATGGTCGCTCCCTACCGCCATGTTCCCGATCTTGACACCATGAACCGGGAGGAGCGCCATGAAATGATCGATTTGCTCAGCCGCAGTATTCTCGTGCTGCGCCGTACGATGTCGGCAGAAGGATTCAACGCCGGCATCAATTTGGGGGAATGCGCCGGAGCCGGCGTTCCGGGTCACGTCCATCTGCATCTGGTGCCGCGCTGGACTGGAGACACCAACTTCATGCCGGTAGCCGGGGGAACCAAAGTCATTCCACAGTCGCTCGACGATCTCTGGCAGCAGCTCCGTCCCGCCTTCCGATCCTGAGAATGGACC
>DTYT01000341.1 GCA_012961745.1 Kiritimatiellia bacterium
AAGCCAAAACGGGCCGACATTTTTGTTTGTCTCCGGTGAAGGAGCGACAATTTTCTCTGGTGAAAACATTGAAGAAACTGGAGGGTTTGCTATGGTGTGCGTGCTGTCAGTACCGGAGTGGATGCGGCTGGCATCTTTCCTGCTAGAGGCCGCGCGGCAGCCGAGAGGAACCGAGACCGAGGCAACAAGACGTCGCTGGAGGAGAACGCGATGATGAAGATGGGTACAGCTCAAGAGGTGGTTGAGTACATCCGGAAGCAAAAGGTGGAAATCGTCGACCTGCGGTTCATGGATTTCCCCGGCCTGTGGCAGCATTTTTCGGTGCCGGCTCACGCCGTAACGGAGAATATCTTTGAAAGCGGGATCGGCTTCGACGGCTCCAGCATTCGCGGATGGCAGGCGATCAACGAGTCGGACATGCTGGTCAAGCCGGACCCCACCACGGCGTTTGCCGATCCGTTCATGCAGCATAAAACCCTGGTGATGATCTGCAACATCTGCGACCCGATCACCGGCGAGGACTACACGCGCGACCCACGCAATATTGCACGGAAAGCGGAAGCCTACCTGAAAAGCACTGGCATCGGGGACGTTGCCTACTTCGGCCCCGAAGCGGAGTTCTTCATCTTTGACGACGTCCGCTTCGACCAGAGAGAACACGAGGGCTACCACTTCCTGGATTCGATCGAGGGACGCTGGAACATGGGCCGGCGGGAAGAGCCCAATCTGGGATACAAGATCCGTTTCAAGGAAGGTTATTTCCCCTGTCCGCCTTCAGACAAGCTGCAGGACATCCGCAGTGAAATGATGCTGACCCTGGAGGCCATCGGTGTTGCAACCGAAGCCCATCACCACGAGGTGGCCACCGGCGGCCAGGGAGAAATCGACATGCGGTTCTCCCCACTGGTGGAGATGGGCGACAAGCTTCTGAAATTCAAGTACGTGGTGAAAAACGTGGCCGCCAAACACGGCAAGACGGTCACCTTCATGCCGAAGCCGCTGCATAATGACAACGGGAGCGGCATGCATGTTCACATGTCACTGTGGAAGGGCGACAAGAACATGTTCGCGGGGGAAGGCTACGCGGGTCTCAGCGATACGGGCCTCTTTGCCGTGGGCGGCTTGTTGAAGCATGCTCCGGCACTGCTGGCGTTCACCAACCCGACAATGAACAGCTACAAGCGCCTGGTTCCGGGATTCGAAGCGCCTATCAACCTGGCTTATTCCCGGAGGAACCGGAGTGCGGCCTGTCGCATCCCCATGTACTCGACCTCGCCCGAGGCCAAGCGCGTGGAGTTCCGCTGTCCCGACCCAAGCTGTAACGGCTACTTGGCGTTCTCGGCCATGCTGATGGCGGCACTCGACGGCATCCAGAACAAGATCCACCCGGGCGAACCGCTGGACAAGGATATCTATGATCTTCCGCCCCAGGAGCTTGCCAAGGTGCCCAAGGCACCCGGATCCCTGCGCGAAGCGCTGCAAGCGCTGGAGAAAGACCACGATTGGCTGCTCAAGGGAGATGTTTTCACCGAAGATGTGATCGAAACGTGGATCAACTACAAGCTCGAAAATGAGGTGTCGGCGTTGGAATCGCGACCCCACCCGTACGAGTTTGTGCTCTATTTTGACATCTAGCGCCGCACTGCTTGTGCATGGGAGGGCTCCGCCGCGGCGGAGCCCTCCCATTCGCCTGACGGTCGAACACAGTCGCGCGGTGCGGCAGAGGAGGGAGGATGGCCACCTGTCTGGCAGCGCTGGCACAGGTAAACCCCGTCGTCGGTGATCTCCAGCACAATGCCGCTGTCATCCGCACCCGGGCCGCGGAAGCCGCGCGCGCGGGTGCCGGGTTGGTGATCTTCCCCGAACTGGCCATCTCGGGCTATCCGCCTGAGGATCTCGTGCTCAAGAAGCATTTCGTCTCCGACTGCATGCAACGGGTCCACCTGCTCGCAAAACAATTGCCCCCGGAACTCACTGTGATTGTTGGCACTCCCTGGGCGAAAAGCGCCGGCGAACCCGTGTATAATGCCGCGGCGGTCATTAGCCGCGGCCGGGTTGCAGGCGTCTACTTCAAAATTGCTCTTCCCAATTACGGAGTGTTCGATGAGAAGCGCGTTTTCTCCGCCGGAGAACGACCGCTTCTGGTAGAGATCGAGGGTGCCACCCGGGTGGGTGTGCATATCTGCGAGGACTCTTGGCTGCCGGATTCGCCGGCCATCTCGCTTCTGGCTGCCGCTCAGCCCGACGTAGTGATGAACCTCTCGGGATCACCGTACCACCGCGGCAAGTTCCTGGAGCGGCAGCGGATCATCGGCAGGACTGCGGCGAAGCTGGGATGTCCGATCTTCTACGTCAACATCGTCGGCGGCCAAGATGAACTGGTATTTGACGGAGCCTCCTTCGCCGTGGCTCCCGATTTTTCGATCATGGCGCGTGCGCGACAGTTCCGCGAGGAGATGCTCTATCTGCCGCTGCCAGAGCCCCGGAAGCCGGTCGCACCGCCTGCCCCGGGCGTGGATAGGGTCGCTGTCCGCGTCGGCTCCACCGGATGTCGATCGCTGCCGGAAGTCCGGACCGCCCCGCTTCTGGAGGATCTGGAAGAGATCTACGAGGCGCTCAAGCTGGGGGTGAGCGATTACACTGACAAGAACGGGTTCGAAAAGGTTATTGTTGCTCTCAGCGGAGGAATCGACTCTTCGCTGGTGGCCAGCATAGCCTGTGACGCACTGGGTCGGGGCCGGGTGGTAGGAATTACCATGCCGTCGGCGGTGACCTCCAGTGAGACCTTGAAGGACGCACACCTGCTGTCCCAGCGACTGGGAATCCCGCTGTACGAGATCCCCATCGGTCCGCTCTTCGAGGCATATGTCGGTCTGCTCAAACCGAGATGGCCTGACCGGACGCCCGACAAGACTGAAGAAAATCTCCAGGCACGCATTCGGGGCAATATCATCATGGCCCTTTCCAACAAGTTCGGATGGCTGGTGCTTTCCACCGGAAACAAGAGCGAGCTGGCGACCGGCTACTGCACGCTTTACGGGGACATGGTGGGAGGCTTTGCAGTTATCAAGGATGTGCCCAAGATGCTGGTATACGATCTGGCGCGATGGCGGAATCGGCATGGGGAAGTCATCCCGGAAACGGTGATCAAAAGGCCCCCCTCGGCCGAGCTGCGTCCCGGACAAAAGGATACCGAAAGCCTGCCTCCCTACGAGTTGCTGGACGCTGTGCTGGAACTGTATGTTGAAAAGGATGCAAGAGCCGAAGAGATTATCCTGCAGGGTTACGAGCCCGAGATGGTGAAGCGGATAATCGACATGGTGGACCGCAACGAATACAAGCGTCGCCAGGCGCCGCCGGGCGTCAAGATTACTCCCAAGGCTTTCGGCCGTGACCGACGCATGCCTATAACCAACCGGTATCGGACGACGGAATGACCAAGAAGAGTCCAGTCAGGGGCGAAGCACGGCAGGACGTGGATGAACTGTCCCTGCTCTACGAGATCAGCCGGCTGCTGGAACATGGCCGGGACCTGCGGGAAGTAGTCTCCCCCATCCTGGAATCTCTGGCCCAGCATCTGGGCATGCGTTACGGAACGCTCACCCTCTTCAACCGGCGTACGAACGACATACTCATCGAAGCCGCTCACGGTCTTTCTCCCCGACAGATCCGCCGGGGACGCTATCGCCCCGGGGAAGGCGTCACTGGCCAGGTCGTGCTGACCGGCGAGCCCGCGGTCGTCCCGCGGGTCAGCGAATCGGTCGCGTTTCTCGACCGAACACGCCGGGGGAAGCGTCCGGATACGTCCTTTATCTGTGTTCCGATCAAGGTAGGCAAGCAGGTGATCGGTACTCTGAGCGTGGACCGCGACTACGACCCGCGGCACGATCTGGGCGATGACGTCCGGCTTCTTACCATCATCGCCTCTATGATTGCACAGGCCGTCAAACTCCGCCGTGAGGCCGAGGAAGAGCGGGAGCGACTGGAGGCGGAGAACGCCCGGCTCCGCGCCGAACTCCGCGAGCGCTTCCGGCCCGCGAACATCGTGGGCAACTCCCACGAAATGCAGATCGTCTATGAGCAAATCGCCCAAGTTGCACGGAGCGCCGCCACGGTCTTGATCGTGGGCCAAACCGGGACCGGCAAGGAACTGATCGCCCATGCTATCCACTACAACAGCGACCGCGCCGAGCGACCTTTCATAAAGGTGCATTGCGCCGCCCTTCCCGAAAGCGTCATCGAAAGCGAACTTTTCGGTCACGAGAAAGGAGCCTTTACGGGAGCTGTCTCCCAGCAAATTCTTAAGATTCGATGTTCCTCCTCCGCTTTCTCCATAGCTAACCTGCTGGTCTTTAAGGCATGTGGCATTTGTACTGATGGATCCCCGCCAAAATAGCAAATACATGAGACATGACTATTGACTTTAGAAGCCAAGTCCTCTGCGCTCATCAATGGTGAGAGCCTCTGTGAGTTATACCTATAATGCCAATTTTGACAGAATAGACAGTCTAAGCTGCAAGCTCCATAAAATACTGCAAGGTTTGCATATCCAATTTCCGGTCCATCCCTATATGCATATCTTGGATATCCCTTACCTGTGCAGCCTGGACAGAACCACCAAGCAACACAGTTCGTCGGAAGATCATCATAATACCACTCTAAGATTCCTCGCTCGGGGGTTCCTCCCAGCCTTACCAAGTGCCCATTTATATTCGCTACTAACCCGCAATATCCTTTTTTGCCAACTCCAATTACACAGTCATTCGCACACATACCGCACCTTATTCCGTCCGGATCACTTAGAGGTCTGGATGGAAGATTAAATGCGCCTCTACTTTCAGCGTGAACATTATCACTTACCATTAGAGCTTTTTCTGGTTTTTCTCTTATACACTCGATGCAGACACCTAATCGACTCGAAATAAGCGGAGATGATTTTCCACAAACTTTACATCTACCCAATTTACCCACTGAAAGTTATGATTTATTATATTCAAATTTAATTTCAAAAT
>DTYT01000342.1 GCA_012961745.1 Kiritimatiellia bacterium
ATCGCGCGGGCCAAGGCCAGTTTCTGTTGCATCCCCTTAGAGTACTCTCCGATCCGCCGGTCCCACGCTTCCGGCATGCTTCCCGCCGCCTTTTCGCGGCGGGAATGTGTGCGGAGGTGGTGTACCGGGGGAATGCGGTCGGTGTGCTGGGGGTGATCCGGCATGAGCTGGCGCGGAAGAGAAGGCTGGTGCCGCCTCCGGCGATGGCCGAACTGAGGGTGGACCCGCTGTTGGAGAATCTGGACCGGTATAGGACGTACGAGCCCTTGCCGCCGTATCCGGCGGTCCGGCGGGACATATCGTTCGTTGTGTCCGAGAATGTCAAGCATGAAGATGTAATGGCGGTTGTGCGTGAGACGGGGCCGGAGGAGTTGGCAAGCGTGAGGCTTTTTGATATATTTTATTCCGAGCGAATAGGCAGGGGAAAGAAAAGCATGGCCTACTCGCTGGAATACCGCTCCCGGTGCCGGACGTTGACCGACGAGGAAGTGAACCGCTGGGTCGGGGAACTTGCCGCGGCACTGGAGAAGCAGCTGGGGGCGGTGATCCGCGAGGGTCCTGAAACCGGAAAGTAGGATGGCCGTGAGGAGGGCTGAGGTCAGCGTCAGGGGAACTGCGGAATGCGTGTTGGTTTTGGTGGATTCCAGGACGCATGCACCGTGCGGGGTGTCCGTTTCGCATCGGACTGCTACCGCTGTTTCCGCCGAGAACTACCGAGGTCCTGGTTGTGCGGGGCCGGTTGGATCTTTAACAGTCACAGGTGGCGGGGAGCCGGCGCCGAAGGCAGCCGGTGCCCCGCAGAAAGGTTGCTTTTCGTAAATACCCTGCCTGGTTCGTGGTGGGCCGGTATCTCTGACCCAACACCGATTGCAAGGGGAGTTCGGGTCCGGGCAGTGAGCCGAGGTCCCGGGAAGGGAAACGGTGAGCTGGCCGGCAGAGCACCCACCTCGTGAGGACGAGGTCCAGAGATAAGGCCCGTAACGGCTGATGGCGGGGTATTTTTTACCCCTTGGCGAGCATGGATCTGTTCGACCAGGACGCAGGGCGGCCGGCCACGCCGGGCGGCGAGCGGGAGGAGGGGGACGAACTGCGCCGCATGCCGCTGGCGGTGCGGATACGGCCGCGCTCGCTGGACGAGATCGTGGGACAGGCGCACATATTGGCGGAAGGCAAGCTCCTGCGGCGGGCCATAGAAGCTGACCGGCTGGACAGTATCATCCTTTACGGGCCCCCGGGTTCGGGAAAGACCACCATTGCCGAGGTCATAGCCCGGGAAACGCGGCGGCGGTTTGAGCGCACCAGCGGAGTCCTGGCCAACGTGGCTGAGCTGCGCCGACTGCTGGAGGCGGCGCTCTACCGGAAACGTTCGCGTAACGAGGAGACGATTCTGTTCATTGACGAGATTCACCGGTTCAACAAGGCCCAGCAGGATGTTCTGCTTCCCTATGTTGAGCACGGAGATGTGGTTCTGATCGGCGCAACCACGCACAATCCATACTTTTTCATCAACAGCCCTCTGGTTTCCCGCTCCCGGATCTTCCAGCTCGAGCCGCTGGACGAGGCTGCGGTGTTGATCCTGCTGCGGCGTGCATTGGAGAGTGAGAGGGGACTGGCACAGCTCAAGGTGGATGCCGAGGAAGACGCTCTGCGCCACCTGGCCCGGGTATGTGACGGGGATGCGCGGGTGGCGCTCAACGCCTTGGAGGTCGCCGCGCTGACCACGCCACCGGATGAGAGGGGCACAGTCCATATCCGGCTGAAAGAGGCGGAGGAATCTATCCAGAAGAAGGCCGTGGTTTACGACCACGATGAAGACGGGCACTACGATACCATCTCGGCATTCATCAAGAGCGTCCGGGGTTCCGATGCTGACGCGGCTCTCTACTGGTTGGCGAAGATGCTTTACGCCGGGGAGGATCCGCGTTTCATCGCGCGCCGACTGATCATACTGGCCTCGGAGGACATCGGCAATGCGGATCCCCAGGCCCTGCCGCTGGCAGTGGCGGCACTGGAGGCGGTGGATTTCGTGGGAATGCCCGAGGCAAGGATCATTCTGGCGCAGGCGGTGGCCTATCTGGCGACGGCGCCCAAGAGCAACGCGGCTTACCGGGCGGTGGAGGAGGCGATGCGCGACGTGGAGGAAGGTCGAACCCTACCGGTTCCCCGTTCTCTGCGGAGCACCGGGTACCGGGGGGCCCGGGAGCTGGGCCACGCGGGGTGCAAGTACGCCCACGATTACCCGGAGCACTTCGTGGTACAGGAATACGCCCCTTTGGGCCGGAGGTACTACCGGCCGGGGAATCAGGGATTCGAGCAGGTTATACGCAAGCGCATGGAAGGCTGGGAGAAACTGCGTCAACCGGAGCGGGGGAAGGCGGATCGCGATGGCGGAAGAGGCTCAAGTCGCAGCGGCCGGGGAGAAAGCCAGGCTGCGCCTCCGGATGGAGAAGCGTCGTCGTAACCTCTCGGCGGGCTGGGTGGTGGAGGCGAGTGCCCGGATCGTGTCCCGGCTGGTGGAGATTGTCGCTCGCCAGGGTGCGTGCCGGGTAGGTTGCTACCTGGCGCGGCCGTGGGAGGTGCGGACGGAGCGGTTCGTGGAATACTGCTGGTCCACGGGTCGGCAAGTATGGGTGCCAGCCGTTCAGGGGAGGGCGGGGCAATACGAGTGGTGCCGGTACTCGGCCGGGGCTGGGGTGGTGCGCGGACCTTGGGGGGTCGAGCAGCCGGCGGTCCTTCATCCGATGCGTGGCGGCGACCTGGACGTGGTGGTAGTTCCCGGGGTGGCGTTTGATTCCCGCGGGAACCGGTTGGGGTATGGGGGCGGGCATTTCGACCGGCTGCTGGAGGGTATCCGCGGGTTGAAGGTGGGGGTGGCATTCGATTTTCAGGTTGTGGGGCGGCTGCCGGTGGAGCCGAGCGATCGCGCGGTGGAGCTGGTGATCACTGAGCAGCGGGAGATTTCTTGTCGTGGAAACCGGTCAAGATCCGAGCCGGGTGATGGAATCAAGCCCAATGAGAAGAGATAGGTGGGGGAAGTAGCCATGCTGACGATACCCTGGTGGTTGCCGACGCTGGTGGCGATTGCATGTATTTTCGCCGGATTCGCCCTTCAACTGGTTGCCAGCCGGTTGCGGGGCGAGGCCGCGGTTCGACGGGCCGGCCAGATACTCAAGGAAGCCAAGCTCGAAGCGCGCAACGTGATCCAGCAGGCTGGGATAGAGGCCGACCGGGAGTTCAAGCGCCGGCTTGAGGAGATTGAGCGGCTCCGGCGGAGGGCGGCAGAGGAGGCTGCGGAACAACGGGAAGTGCTCAAAGCGCGGGAGCAGAGGGTGGCGACCAGGGAGCTGAATCTCGACCGCAAGTTGGCCTTGCTTGACCGCAAGGAGGAGAAGCTGGAGCAGAGCCTGGGTGAAGTGGAAAAGCGGGCCCGGGAACTGGAAGCCAAGCGCAAGGAACTGGAGGAACTGATTGCCTCCCAGCAGCGGGAGCTGCAGCGCGTTTCCGGGCTGACCCGTCAGGAGGCCCGCGAAGAATTCATGCATCGGCTGGAAGAAGAGCTCCGGGGGGAGTGCGGGGCTCTGATCCGGCGCATGCAGGAGGAAGCCCGGGATAGCGCGGCGCGCCAGGCGCGGGAGATAATCACCGAGGCTATCGTGCGCTACGCGGCCGATCAGGTCAATCGGGTGACGACTTCCTCTGTGCCGCTTCCCAACGACGAGATGAAGGGAAGGATCATCGGTAAAGAGGGACGCAACATCCGCGCTTTCCAGGCCGCAACGGGCGTGGATGTACTGATCGACGATACCCCGGAGGTGGTGGTTCTGTCATGCTTCGATCCCGTGCGCCGCGAGATAGCCCGGATGGCGTTGGAGCGGCTGGTGACCGACGGCCGCATCCAGCCCGCGAGTATTGAGGAGGCGGTGAAGTGGGCCCGGGAAGAAATGGAGACCCGGATCCGGGACGCTGGCGAGAAGGCGGTGATGGATGCGGGCATAAGCGCAGTGCCGCCGCAGATCGTGCATACTCTGGGGCGGCTGGAGTTCCGCTACAGTTACGGGCAGAACGTGCTGCGCCACTCGGTGGAGATGGCCCACATCATGGGCGTGATGGCGGCCGAGCTTGGTCTGGATCCCATGATCGCGCGGCGGGTGGGGCTGTTTCATGACATCGGCAAGGCCCTGGATCACCAGCACGAGGGGGGACATGCGCTGATCGGGGCGGACTTCCTCCGCAAGCAGGGTGAATCCGCGCTGGTCTTCAATGCGGTGGCGGCTCATCACGGGCAGGTGGGGGCGGAAAGCCCTTACGCGGCTCTGGCGGTGGCGGCGGACGCGATCACCGCCGGGCGGCCCGGTGCCCGGGTGGAGAATACCGACCAATACCTGAAACGCATGGCCAAGCTGGAAGAGATCGCCAAGCGCTTCCGGGGAGTGACCAAGTGTTACGCGATCCAGGCGGGCCGTGAAATCCGGGTATTCGTGGAGCCGTCGAAGATCGATGACAATGGGGCCATGCAACTGGCGCGGAACATCAGCAAGTTGATCGAGGAGAAGATGGAATACCCGGGTCAGATCAAGGTGACGGTAATCCGCGAAACCCGCTGCATCGAGTTCGCACGGTGAGTAGCCGTTCCGGAAAGGAGCAGTGATGCGCATCGTAGTTTGTGGGGACATCGTCGGCTCACCGGGCCGGCGCGTCTTCGGGCAGGCCGCGCAGTATTTCCGCACGAAGCTGCGTGCGGACCTGGTGGTGGCCAACGGGGAGAATGCCGCCGGTGGACGGGGCATAACCCCGGCGCTGGCGGACGAATTGTTCACCGCCGGTGCCGACGTGATCACCCTGGGGGATCACACCTGGGATCAAAAAGAGATCGTCAGTTACCTGGCCGAGAGTCCACGTCTGCTGCGCCCGGCGAACTTTCCCGGGGGAGTCCCGGGGAGGGGGTGGTGCGTGACCGCGGGAGATCACCCGGTGCTGATCATCAACCTGATTGGCAGGGTATTCATGGCGCCGGTGGCGGACTGTCCTTTCCGCAAGGCGGACGAGATCCTGGGCTCCGAGGCCGGACGCACGGCGATCCGGATCGTTGATTTTCACGCCGAGGCGACGTCCGAGAAGAAGGCGCTGGGTTATTACCTGGCCGGAAGGGTGAGCGCGGTGGTCGGGTCGCACACCCATGTGGCCACGGCGGACGAGGGGATACTACCGGGAGGTACCGCCTTTGTCACGGACGTCGGAATGACCGGGCCGCATGATTCAGTTCTGGGCCGGGACCGGGAATCGGTACTGCAGAAGTTTCTCAGCGGCATGCCTGCCCGGTTCAAAGTCGCCTCCTGCGGGGTGGCCTGTGAGGCGGTGCTGATCGAAGTGGATTCCGACACCGGTCGGGCCCGTGACATCCGGCGTGTTCGTTGGACCGAGGATGGGGGTGCTTGAGCCGAGGAACAGTTTCCTGACAGGTGACGCCCGGCAGAGCGCGGGGACCGGGGGGCGTGTATACCGCGTCAGCGAACTGCTGGGCGAACTGAAGCGGCTGGTACAGGAGGGGGTCGGTTATGCCTGGGTGGAAGGCGAAGTATCGGATTTCCGGCGGCCCACTTCGGGTCACATCTATTTTGTGTTGAAGGATGAGAGAGCGCGGCTGCACGCGGCATACTTCCGCGGGCGCCAGCAGGAGGGGGTCAGCGTGCGGGACGGCGATCTGGTCCGGGTGTTCGGGCTGGTCAGTGTGTACGAAGCCCGCAGTGAAGTTCAGATAGTCGTAGAGCAGGTCGTGCCCCAAGGAAGAGGGGTGCTGCTGGAGAG
>DTYT01000343.1 GCA_012961745.1 Kiritimatiellia bacterium
ATGCTGAACCGCTTGACCCGCTCGGGCGCCTAGATTTATACGTAACCGCACCCCGCCCCGTAAAGCCCGCAGTGGCACCGCGCAAGACCGCCGGCCGGCGAGCACCGCGGTGAAGGAAAAGCAGTTGGGCGCCGCCCCCCGGCCCCGGGCAGGGAGAACGCCGTTCCTGCATCTCCACCCAAAAGAAGCGCCCCCGGGAAGTATTTCCGCGAGGGCGCCAGGTCGTCCCGCAGGACGAACACCTCCGGCAGCCAAAAGCCCCTTGTTGTGAGAAGCTGGGACTGGCCGCTCTGTTACACCTGTAATATAATCACCGCGGAGGGCACCCATGTCAACATCAATCCAGCAGCGCGAGGTTCAATCATGAGCACAACCAGAGTCCTCGGCCTCGACATCGGGACCAGTTCCGTGGGTTGGGCGCTCATTGAAGGCCGCGACCCTGACCATGTACGTATCATCGCCGCCGGCGTCCGAGTCTTCCCCATGGGCGTGGACGAGGCCACGCTCGAGTCACGAAACATCCAAAGGCGGCAAGCCCGGCTCCGCCGCCGGCAAATCGAGCGACGCGCCAGACGCAAGACCAAGGCACGCCACATCCTGCAGTCCCACGGATTCCTCCCCCCGGGAGATCCGAGCCATGCGGATCCCGCCTGGGCGAGCGTGCTGGCACTGGATCCCTACAAGGTCCGCGCCGAAGGACTCCACCGCCGCCTGCAGCCGTATGAATTCGGACGCGCCATCTACCACATCTGCCAGCGCCGGGGCTTCAAGTCGAACCGCAAGAGGCCCTTGACCAAGAAGGAAAAGGGAGCAGTGCACGAGGACATCGCGGGGCTCAAGCGGGAAATGGATGCCGCCCACGCCGAGACCCTGGGCGAATACCTGAACCGGCTGGACCCCCGCCAGCAGCGGCGCCGCGGCAGGCATACCAACCGCGAATGGTATCGTGAAGAATTCCGTCAACTGTGCGAGCGGCAGCGCGACTTCGGTCTCCCGCTTTCCCCTGCGCTGCAGAAAGAACTGGAAGAGACCATTTTTTCCCAGAGGAAGGTCTGGTGGAAAAGGGGCTCCATCGGCCGCTGCTCGCTGGAGCCCGGCAAGCAACGGGCCGCCAGAGCGCTGCCGGTGTGCCAGCGCTTCCGCATGCTCCAGCGCGTCAACGACCTGCAGATCATCTTGCCCGACGGCACCACCCGGCAACTCAGCGACGAAGAGCGCGAAAAATTGCTCGCCCGGCTCGACTGGGAGGAAAACCTCTCTTTCAAGAGCATCCGCAAACTGCTTCGGCTTCCCGCCGAGGCCCGCTTCAATCTCGAGGAAGGCGGCGAAACCAAACTCCCCGGGAATTCCACCGCTTACCGTATCAGCCGGGCCATAGGGAAAAGAGAGTGGGAGCGCTGCAGCCCAGAGAGCAAGGCCCAAATCCTGGAAGCACTGATGAGCATCGAAGACGAGGACCTCTTCAAGCGGGTGGCCCTCCGCAAGCAATGGGGCCTCAATGAAGAGCAGGCCGAAAGGCTGAGCGAGGTCGCTCTGGAAGAGGGCAGACTGGACTTGTCCACCAAGGCGATCCGCAAGCTGCTGCCGCTGATGGAGAAGCAGCGGCTGAGCTATGCCGAGGCGGCCTGGCGGGTATACGGCGACCGCGGACCCGCGCAGGCGTATGAAAGCGTGCCGCCGGTCGAGGACCTGCGCAACCCGACGGTCCAAAGGTCGCTGGCCGAGACGCGGAGGATCGTCAATGCCGTTATCCGGCGCTATGGCAAACCGGACCGTATCCACATCGAGTTGGCCCGCGATCTCAAGGCGCCCAAGCAGATCCGCCTTAGGCGCAGCAGGCAGATGCGGCGGAACGAAGCAGAACGGAAAAGTGCGCGGAAGGAGCTGATCGAGCAAGGATTACCCGAGCCCACCGGCCGGGACATAGAAAAGTATCGCCTCTGGAAGGAGTGCGGGAAAAGGTGCCCCTACACAGGCAAGATGATATCCTTCAGCGATCTCTTCGGTCCCCATCCCAAGTTCGACATCGAGCACATCATCCCGTGGCACAGGTGCCTGCTCGATTCCTTCGCCAACAAGACACTGTGCGAAGTACAGGAAAACCGTTCGCGCAAGGGCAACCGCACCCCGTACGAAGCCTACTCCGGCGATCCCGACCGCTACGAGGAAATCAAGCAGAGGGTCAGGGAATTCACGGGCCCCTTCGGGAAGGCCAAACTGCGAAGGTTCCGCTGTGAAGACATCCAGAAGCTGCCGGAGTCCTTGCCGTTATACGGCGGAGAACAGTTGAACGCGACCGCCTACGCCGCAAGGTATGCCGCCCGCCACCTGGCCCTGCTCTACCCCCAGGAAGAGAGAAGGAAGCGGGTACAGGTCAGCGCCGGGCGTACGACGGCCTATCTCCGGCGCGCCTGGAACCTCAACCGCCTTATCGGGCTGGCCGATGAGAAGAACCGCGCCGACTACCGGCACCACGCCGTGGACGCGGTGGTGATCGCGCTCACCACCCCGAAACTGACCGGCGAGCTCAGCAAGGCGGCCGCGAGATCGGTCCGGCCGGGAACCTTTCAGGGGCTGACGCCGCCGCCCGGACTCACCCGGCAACTGGAGGAGATCCTGGACCAGATGGTGGTGTCCCACCGGGTGGACCGCCGTGTGAACGGCCAGCTTCACGAGGAGACTTTCTACGGCCGGATCGACAATGACTCGGTCACTGTCGTGCGCAAGCCGCTGGCCGATCTGACGGACCGCGACGTCGCCCATATCGTGGACAAGAAGGTACAGCGGCTGGTGAGGGAAAAACTGAGCGGGGGAGCCCCGCCCAGCAAGGTGTTCGCCAACCCTGCGAACCTGCCCGCATTCGTCTCCCCTTCGGGCAGAACCATGCGGATCCGCCATGTGCGTGTCAGGGTGGACGCCTCGCCCGTCCGCATCGGAAGCGGGGCGAAAACGCGGCTGGTACTTACCGGCGGCAATCACCACCTGGAAGTCTTCCGGGTAGTGGAAGACGGCCGGGAGAAATGGCGGGGGCGCATCGTCACCCGCCTGGAGGCCATGCAGCGCAAGAAGAACGGCCTGCCCATCGTCTCCCGGACCGACGAAGACGGGCATCCCCTGCTCTTCTCCCTGGCGATTGGAGATACCGTGCGCCTGCAATGGAAGGGAAAAGATACCATTGCGGTGGTGCAGAAACTGTCCGCGAACTACTACGTGTTCAGGGAACATACCGACGGGCGGCGGGCCAAAGACCGGCCTTACGCTGAGCAAATTGTCATTTGTGCCGACACGACTCTCCAGCGAAGTGCATGCCGGAAATTGTGCGTGGATCCGCTGGGGAATTGCACGGTGGCCCATGACTGACCGGGTGCTGGACATCGCCGAGGGACCCGCCCGTCTCAGGGTCAGGAACAACCAGCTCGTGCTCGAAAGGGACCGCGCGGTCCTGGCGAGTATTCCACTCGAAGAAGTGGCGGTGGTGCTGGTCTCCACGCCGGCGGCTTCCTATTCCCATGCGGTCCTTTGCGGACTGGGAGCCCACAACGGCGTACTGGTGGTCTGCGATGATCATTGCATGCCGGTTGCCATGTGCATGCCCCTTGCAGGGCACAGTCTGCACGCGGAACGACTGCGCCTGCAGGTGAGCAGCAGCCTGCCCCTGCGCAAGCGCGTGTGGCAGCAGATCGTCAAGGCCAAGATCCGAATGCAATCCCGGGTGCTGCATGCGGCGACCGGCAGTGATGCGGGACTGGAGGCCCTGGGGCGGCGGGTCAAGTCAGGGGACCCCAATAACCTGGAGGGGCAAGCCTCCCGGCGTTACTGGCCACGCCTTTTCGGCCAGGGCACGTTCCGCCGTGATCCCGGCTCGTCGGAGCCCCCGAACAACCTCTTGAACTACAGCTATGCCGTGGTGCGCGCGGTGGTGGCGCGGGCCGTCGTGGGCGCCG
>DTYT01000344.1 GCA_012961745.1 Kiritimatiellia bacterium
GGAGCCGCTGGCCGGCATACTGGGGGCATTGGCTGCGGTGACCTTTCAGGCCCTGCTGCCCTATGCGCTGGGATTCGCCGCGGGAGCCATGATTTTCGTGGCCGTCGAGGATGCGGTCCCCGAATCTCAGTCCGGGGGAAACCGCGACGCCGCTACGATGGGGGCCTTGGCCGGCTTCATGGTGATGATGATCCTCGATGTAGCCTTGGGCTGACTACGGCCGGTTACCGGCCGCCTCCGCCTCCGAGTTTCGGGCTTGCACGGGCAGTTCCAGCGTGGTCCCCGGGTGTTCCTCGGCGTACCGTAGTCCGGCCACGATGGTACGGAACGTACGCAGCAGAATGGCGACATCCAGGAGGAAACTCATGTTCTTGATGTAGAAAAGGTCGAACTGAAGCTTGCGGCGGGCCGCACTGATACTGCCCGTATAGGGATAATTCACCTGCGCCCATCCCGTGATCCCGGGTCGCACGAGTAGCCTTTCCCGGTAGAACGGAATGGCCTCACTCAAGATTTCCACGAACTCCGGCCGCTCCGGCCGGGGTCCCACCAGGCTCATCTCCCCGCGCAATACGTTGACCAGCTGAGGGATCTCGTCCATGCGCCATTTGCGAAGGAACCGCCCCACCGCGGTGATCCGGCGGTCGTGCGAATTGCACCACACCGGTCCGGTATCCCTTTCGGCGGAGGGAACCATAGTGCGGATTTTCAGCAGCACGTATTCCCGTCCGTCCAGGCCCACCCTTTTCTGCCTGTAGATGGCCGGACCCGGTGACGAGATCTTCACCAGGATCAAGGCCAGGAGGAACACAGGACTCAAGACTATAAGACCGGTCAGCGCGACGAAGACGTCCATCACCCGTTTGATCTGGCGGATATGGATACGGGAGCTGTTCATCGCCGCGCTCATCAGCCACTCGTCGTCAATGTGGTCAAGAGGTATTTCCTGCGCCAACTCCTCGTGCAGTGCAACGTAGTCCAGCAACTGTACACCGGCGTAACGTATCGGCCGCAGGATTCTCAACACTTCTCTTTCCTTTCTGAGAGAGGTCGCCACCACAACGGTCTCTACGTCGTACACGTTGACAAACTTCTTCAGATCCGATACCGGCCCCAGGACCGGTATCTGCTCAACGAAACCTCCCTCCGGACGTTGACCGCAATAGACCACCCCGCGCACTTGGTAGCCTGCATCAGGGTGGGCGTATATCAGGTTGATCACCGAGGCCGCCTGGGCCTGATCGCCGACCACCAGCGTATTGCGCGTCAGCCATCCGTAGCCTACCGCCAGCCGGAACAGCCCCCGCACCGCCCAGCTTCCCAGCAGGATCATACCGGATGCCATCGCCAGGATCCCCCGGCCGATGGCCAGCTTGAACTGACCGTAAAACGCCGCGACGACCAGGAGCACGCCCAAGGTCACAGCCACCAGCGGAGTCCTGACGAAATAGCGGTGCTGGGTGAGTATCTGTCTTTCGTACATCCCACAGATATAGAAAACCAGCAGGAAGATGATCCCCGACCCGACCAGATACCCCAAATGACTCTTCACGTAGGCGATGCCGGCATCCGCCGACAAGCGGATCACCGCGGCGAGGACAAAAGCGGCTATGATGGTCGCGCTATCGGCGGATGAAAGCACCACCCGGCGTACGGAGACTCTTACGCCGCGCTCAAAAAACATGCTGCCTCCCCGGGAACCGGGTACTGCGTCCTATCGTCCCTATGCCGAGCCCGCCTCGCCCGACGGGTACCGGTAATCATAATCGTAGTACCCGTAATAGGTCGAGTAGTAGTAATAGCCGACCCGGCCGAAATCCAGGTTGTTCAGCACGCACCCCAGAATATTGGCGCCGCGTTCCCGCAGTGTCTGTACCGCCAGCTGGGAGAGCTTCCGCGAAGTCTGGCCGGCCCACACCACGAAGATCGCTCCATCCACCAGGGTGCACAGTATGGCTGCTTCCGATACCGCCAGCACCGGAGGGCAGTCAAACATCACCCGGTCATATGTCCGGCGGGCGTAGTCTAGAAATGCGGTCAACTCGGGCCGCATGAGCAACTCCGCGGGATTTGGGGGATACGGTCCACTGCCGACGAAGTCCACATTCGGAATCGGAGTGCGCTGGATCACCGCCTCCGGCTTGGCCCTGCCCACCAGAATGTCGGTCAGCCCCCGGTCGGATTCCACTCCGAAAAACTTGTGCATGGTCCCGCGCCTCAGGTCGGCGTCCACCAGGAGAACCCGTGACCCCGCCTGTCCCAGGCTAATACCGACATTCAGGCAGGTAGTGGTCTTGCCCTCCAGAGGCACCGCCGAAGTTACGACCAGTGCCTTGGTATATTCTTCCGCTCCACTGAAGATCAGAGCGGAACGGACGTTACGATATGCCTCGGCGATACCGCTGTTGGCGGCGATGTTACTCAGCAGATGCGTGGATAAGTCATCCGGATCCCACTGCGCGGTCGGGATGACGCCGAAAAAGGGCAATCCCAAACCCTCGGTGACTTCCTCCGGATATCGAATAGTGTCATCCAGATACTCCAGTCCGAAGACCAAACCGATGCCGATTCCGAGTCCGATCAGGGCGGCGATGAAAATGCTCTGCAATTTGCGCGGGGTCACCGGAGAGGTGGGCACCTCCGCCCGTTCCACGATACGTATCCTTTCCGGTTCGATGCCGATGGATACGTCCACTTCCTTGAGGCGGTTGAATACCAGGTCGTAAAGGGCCTGCAGGCGTGCCACGGAGCGCTGCAGGTTCTCATACTCATGCGCCTTGCGAGCGACCTCGAGCGCCTCCGCTTCCCACTCCGCCTCCACCCGCTTTGCGGCCCGTTCCTTGATCTGCAGGGCCTCGAGGCGATTATAGTAGCTCTTGAGCGCGAATTGCACTTCCAGGTCCAGCCGGCGACCGATATCCTCCAGCTTCCTCAAGGTTTCCCGCACCTTCGGATGGCCGTCCTTGAAGGTCTCCCTCAACCGTTTGAGTTCCAGTTCGCGTCGTGCTTTCTCCCGACGGAGCTTCTCCCACCCGGGCTCTTCCACGACGCCCCGTTCCAACAGCGCTTCGGGCCCCATGGACTGAGTCACTACGACCATCCCCGTATTGCCCCCACTCGGCATCATTGCGATAGCCGGGGCGGTGTAGCCCAGCAAGGGCGAGGGCATGGGCGTCGCAAGGGTCGCCAGCA
>DTYT01000345.1 GCA_012961745.1 Kiritimatiellia bacterium
GGCCCGCAAGAGCAGCCCGGTCAACATGCCCAGGAGCAACGACGCCAGCAGCCAGTGAGTCATGCGGTGAAGGTTGTAGTCCACTACACTGTGCGCCGCAAGCCCCGCCAACGCCCCCGCCATTCCGGCGGCCAACCACCTCTCCCCCAGCATCAGACCCCTCCACCCGCGAGCGGCAAGTGTTCCCAGTCCGACGGCGATCCCCCCGGACAGCACCAGTCCCGCCAGGCCACCCTCGCAGAGCCATTCCACAAAATCATTATGCAGATGGGTCCACCTGCCGATCACCACCGATGCGGAAGCAAAGCGAGGAAACGTATGCTGAAAAGCACCCCCACCGCACCCGGTTACGGCGAAAGCGGAGAAAAGGCGCCAGGCATCCCTCACCGCCGCCAAGCGTATCATGCCGTCGATATCCGATACCCTTTCATGCAGCCATACAAACCTTTCCACCATCCTCCCCCCCGCAATCCACACTCCCAGCGCCAGCCCCAGCAACACGGCCGGCCCCGCCAGCCGCCGCGGGCGCGCACCTCGCGGAGCAAGAATCCAGAAGATCGCCGCGCAGGTTGCGAGCCCCATCAATCCGCCCCGTGAAAGGGACGCCGATGTGCCTACGATCAACACCGCCACCGCAAGAAACGCCGCCGGTGGCCACGCCAGTCTTCCACCCGTATGGGTCGCCGTCTTTCCGTTCCGTCGCAGCCGACTCATACCCAGCAATCCCAGCCCGACCCCCAGGGCCATGTTGACGTAGGAGGCAAAATGATTTCGATTGGTGAAGGCTCCCATGACGTTGCCCCCCAACCGCGGCGCGTAGAGCCAGAAAATCCGGTCGCTCTCCCCCAAAAGCTGCACCAGTGCAACCAGTACCAGGAGAACGGACGAGAACAACATCAGACGGAGGATTCGGAGCATGAGCGCGGTGGAACACCGCATCTCCAGCCCCACGTTGAAGCAGATCCATCCGGCCAGAAAACTCGCGATGACCCGCATAGTGTCGCACGGAGCCAGCGATACGCGCGGCAACACAATACCACGTCCATAGACCCCCAGAAGGACGTTGCGGGCAGCCAGCTGGATCCGCGCCGCACCTGGAGAGATAGCCCGCAGCAGGCTGTCGGTCAGCGGTATCACCTGGAAAACCAGGAACCCCAACAACAGCGCCGCTGCAGCGGCGGCCAAGCGCAATTCAAGCGGCAGCGGACCGACACGTCGAAGTGCGAGCAGGCACCAGACCCCACCCCCGACGAGCACCGGAAGGGTAACCAGAGGCGCAGCCCAATCTTCCCCGCCGGCCAGCAACCAGGGAGCCATGATGACCGCGCCGATTGTCGCATAGGCGGGCAGTCGCGCCGCAGGCGGGCCCGGCAACGCCCCATGGTTCCCGCTCCTTTCCCCCTCGCGGCCCCACCCCACCAGTGCACCTGGACTCCAAGCCGGCAATAAAGCCACCCTGTCAGTGCTCCGCCCTGGACGCCTGGAGATTACCACAACAGTTCGGCGAAAGAAAAGCAGTCATCCGCCCGACCAAACCGGTCCGGCGCAGCTCCCGCTGCTGATGAAGTACACCCCCGTCGGGAGGTCACCCCGCGCACGGGGGCGGCAAAGGGAAGCATCCCTTTCCGTAGTGAAAAACGTATTCTCCGGCTTGCCGGAACTGCTCAGGACTCCGACACGGAAAGTGAGGACCGCGCCTTCACCGCATCGCTCGATCCCGACCGGCGGGCATATTCCCCGTAGTAATTATCCCAATACCGGGTGTGTCCGTGATAATAGTAATCCGAGTAGTAGGGACTGAAACGGCCCAGCCGCACACTGTTCAGAACCGCACCCGCGATCTCCGCGTGCAGTTCGAGGAGTTGGTCGCGCGCCCGGCGCAGGCGCGAGATGCTTCCTCCGAAGGCCCTCACCACCATGATGATTGCATCACAGTGGCGGGACAATACGAGCGTATCGGATATCAGAAGCACCGGCGGGGTGTCGATGATCACGCGATCATATTCCTTCTTCATCCGTTCCAGCAGCTCTTCCATGGTCTTGGACTCCAGCAGCTCCGTGGTGTGCACAGGCGCCGGGCCGGCGGGCAGGATGTCCAATTGTCCCAGGAGATCCAACTCCAGCGCACTCTGTTGGACCGCCCGTTCCCAAACCGATGCACCCGTGAGCAGCGTGCTCAACCCGTGCTCCGCCTCCAGCCTGTAGACACGATGCAGGAGTGGCCTGTGGAAATCCCCATCCACCAACAATACCCGCTTGCCGCTGCGTGCAATGGAAAGCGCCAGGTTGCTCGCGATGGCGGACTTACCTTCCCCGGAAACCGCGGAGGTGACCATGATTATCTTGTATCGCTCCGCCGGCAACCGGAAGAACACCGCCGTGCGTAAGGCGCGGAAGGCTTCCACCACGGAAGAGTTCCCGGCGGTACTGGTTATCCGCGCGCAGCTCACCGCCACGTCGCCCCTCTTCGGCGTGACGGATACATAAGGAATAACACCCAGCACCTTCATCCCCACCCGATCCCGCAGATCTTCAGGCACCTTCACCCGGTCATCCAACCGCTCCACACCGAAGGCCGCCCCCAGTCCCAGGAAGAGGCCCGCCAGAAAATAAAATCGCAGACCGCGTATCTTGTCCGCACCGGAGGCGATGCGGGCCACTGACGCCTTCTCCAAAATAGTAACCGAGGTACCCTTGAACTCGGAAGAAATCTTCACCTCGCTGAGCCGCTGCACCAGCACTTCGAAGAGACGCCTCTGGCGTTCGACCTCCGCCCGGAGAAACTGGAGCTTCTGCCCCTCGCGACCCAGCACTACCGCTTCCGCCTTCGCCTCGTCGAACATCTTTCTGAGTTCGGCTTCCTGGGCACGTAGACTCTCGACCTCCTTTTCAAGTGCCCCCACGATCTCCTGCAAGACCACCCGCAAACGTTCCGTCACCGTCTTCTTCTGATTCAGGACTGCCTGCATGCGCGGATGACGCGGACCGTACACGTCCCGCAAAGACGCGATCTGCGCCTCCACCTCGCGCAATTCGCGCCTGATCTCGGCGACTGCCGGATCGTCCCGCAGCCCCTTCAAGGCGAAGAGCGCTTCATCCTCCGGGTCTATCTTTTCGGCACCCGACTCCAGTACCCGCTGCACCAGTCGGAAGGCGGTTTCGGCCTCCACCCGCTCCAACTCCACCTGGGTGAGCCTTTCGTTGAGGGCCGCCACGCGGGCCGCCACGGGGTTGTGTTCTCCGTCCCCCGCAATGGCGGCCAGCTGCATCTGTTCCCTGAACTCCTGCAGTGTGCGCTCTGCCCGGTGCAGAGCCTCCTCCACCTTTTTCTTCTCCCGCATCAGGAAAACGTAGGCCTCATTGTACTGCTCCATGCGCTTCTCCATGTTGAACTCCACAAATGCCTCCGCCACCGCGTTGACCACTCGCGTCGCCAGATGTGGCTCCGCACTACGAGCGGTGATCCGGATCATCTGTGTTTTCGGCAGGTACCGGGCGCTGATGGTGCTGCGGAGCCTCTCCCACGGTTCCGGGGGATGGGGCGGCGCCATGTGCAAGAGGGCCCTCAACGTACGGCCCCAAGACCTTCCGCGCGACTCCTCCCGGGGACAGCTGGCGAAGCGCCGGGCGATCTGGGGATCCTGCAGTACCTTCTCCAGCACCACCCGGCTTTCGACCAGCTTCGCCTGAGTGATATAGTAGTCGTCTGCCCACCACGGAAGCGACGGCTGAGACACGTCCCTGAACTCGGAGAGAGGACGGGCTGCCGGCTCGACCAGCAGTTTCACCGTGGCCTCGTAGATGGTCGGTGCGCGCTGCAGCCTAACGAAGCCGAAGCAGGAAATCGCTCCCAAAACCAGAAGGATCACCGGGTAGCGGTGCCGCACTACCGCAACCGCCCTCCTCAGCACTACCGCCGGTTCCGAGCTGACCGCCCAGGGGGGAACCACCGGGCCGGAATCAGGGTCTTTGCCGTCCACCGTCATGCCCGTCCGCGTTATTACATTTATTACATCGCTTGTCCAAAGTAAAGCGTTTAATCACGGCATCGGAGAATAACTCACCCCCGCCGCTATACTCGGCCTAATGAATTCCGACAAACGCGCCAGCATCCCCGACCCTACCACCAACGTGTCACCCGGCTGAAGGTACACCGGCGGCACCTTGCCGCGCGCCATGCGCACCAGGTCCACCGGTATCACCTGCTGGCGACCATCCTCGCGGACCCGCACCAGAAACGAGTTCTGGGCCCGCGCAGTCGGCAAAAGCCCACCCGCCAGAGCCACACCCCGTACAGCATCCACCTTTTCCTCCCCGGACAAGGCATAGGCCCCCGGCCTCTGTACGTAGCCCAACACATACACGTACCGGTCCTCCTTAGGGGGAATGACTACCACGTCCCCCGGTTGCACCGTGATGCCAGGCGCCGCTCCCTCGGCCTGCAGCAGCTCGGCCAAGGAAACCACCAACGTCTTACCACCAGGCCGCTGCGCCCGGTCAGAAAGGCCATCCCGAAGACGCGACCCGGAATCCGCCCCCCCCGGCCGCGACCGCAGCACGATGACCCGGTTCCCGGCGGCCGCATCCAGTCCTCCCGCCATGGCAATGGCCTCCAGCAGAGTCGTCCCTTCCTTGCGCAGAAAATAGACTCCCGGCCTCGCCGCAGCTCCCGTCACCACCACCGCATGGCTCCGATATTCCTTGATGTTCACCGCCACTTGAGGATTGAGCAGGTACCCTTCCCCATACGCACGTGCTATCTCACTCTCAATCTCTGGCTGGGTCTTTCCCTCGACATGGATCTCCCCGATCCACGGCAATGACAAGTTTCCGTCGCCGTCCACCCGGCGTTCGAGCACCGTCGTCTCCTCGGGGTTCTCCAGCGCGAAAACGCTGATCTCCAGCAGATCACCGGGGCCAACCCGGTAGTCCTCGGAACGCAAATCGGCAAGCGCTCCCCATTGCGCCACCACGCGATTGAGACGCTCGCGCGGCGATGGCCCACCACCACCGGGGTGCCGCACGGGTGATCTACCAAAGCCCACCGGAACACCGCTGAAATCCTGATGACTGCATCCCAACGCCAGGCTAAGCAATAACCCCGACATCCGCCGTAACAACGCCTTACTCACCGGAACCCGCCTTCCAATCGTTCAGGGACTGATTATCCTAGGACGGCGTTGGTCAAATCGCCTGACGACTTCGGTCATACTGGAGGCAGCCAGAAGGTTGACCAAATACGGGGTGCTTACGTAGCCCACCGGCCGCGGAAGTATGGTCACCACGTGGGTACTTTGAATCTGCCGGCCTCCCACCGGTTCCACGGCCTTGAATTTGATCCGCGTCCAGTCGAAAACAAGATAATAGTTACCCTGCTCTTCCACCGGTATGGCAAAGAAGCCGTTGCGGTCCGTCGCGGTCTGATACACAAACCGGCGCCGGTCAATATCCCACAGGCGAACCGGCGCCCGGTACACCGGCGAGTGCCCGTCCTCGTACAGGACGTGCCCCTCGATATCTTCCCGCACGATCACCGTGTAGGAGGCTTCCCGGGTACGGGCACCGCAGGCGAGTACGGCCACCACCCCCGCGGCAATTGTTCCCAGGATCCGTACCAGTGTAGTATTACCCAACACTTCTCCGACCCCCTGGTTACTTGCCGAAAAGCAAGTCGTGTACCACTTCCGGCCACAACCTTATAATGATACCAATATTATTGCTTGAGATCAACCGCCGCGTGGGTGCATAATCGGGCCGGGTCAAGCGTACGTCAACCTCAGTACCGGGGACTGGACCGATCATGAGATCAAGTCTTGCAGTGTTACTGTGCTGGGCCGCCATGGCCGCGAATGCGGAATGGAACGTCGTCATGGACGCGCGCCCCGGCACAATCCTGGTGGGACAAGGCGCCGGCGATTTTCAAGCCCTGGGCCCCGGCCCGGAAGGTTGGGAGGTAACGGAACTTGAGGAGGCCGCCGAGTTCACGACCCTGCCCAACTTGAGAATAGGCGCCGGCTGGTCCAGCGATATGGCGCTCTGGGATCTGACAGCCCAGCTCGGATACCTCCTCAACGAAAGATTCCGTTCACTGGTGGCGGGCCTTGACGCGGCGGTCATGCTGCGCATGCGGCGCAATATCGCCGTCGGACCGCACATCGGCTACATTCGCATACTGGATCCGGAATGGACCGGCGATGCCGACCTGGATTTGGATCCCGCCGGGGCGCTGGTCTTCGGCGTTCAGGCGATTATCGGCTACGACATACTTTTCGTGTTCGCGGCTGATTACCTCAGCGCCCAGGCCATGGAGGCGACCGCCCATGGTGGCTGGCGCAGCAGCGACGATGAACTGGATGTCAGCGGCCTGAGCCTGCAGTTTGGGGTGATGGGACGTTTCTAGCAGGCTTGTAGCCTACCGGGCCGACCGGCGCGGGATCATGAAAACCATCTGCTTCGGCACCACCGCCAGGTCCTTCCGCGGATGTACGACTTCCACTTTTAGGGTAAGCCGTCCTATTTGTAAGGTATAGAGCCCCGCCTCCGATACAATAAAGTGGAAATTGCCTTCTTTGTCCGCCACCGCCTCGGCAATGATCCGGCTCCCGTCGTCGGTCATCAACCTTATCCTGACATGTTCCCCCGGTACGGGCGGTTCGCGGATATTCTGGCCTTCAAACAACACCCTCCCCCGGATTTCCCCCGCCAGCGCCGGAATTACAACGCGCCGGGCAGCCGTATCCTCCGCATTCCTCTGCCGGGCGAATACCCCTGGAATCGCCAAGAGGAACAACAGGCACACGAGCCGGAAAACCCGGGCTCTCCCCCCTGATCGCGGGAATCGTCCGGGACACGTTGTATTCTTCCCAGCGGCATCTGCCCACTGGCGTATCTTGCGCACGGTAAGCTGAGCGCCCCCCAATATTTCGAAATAATCGTTTTTTGCTTCACGGTGTGTCAACATCAAAGCGACGTGACGGGATACCGCAGTCAACTGCCGGACACTGTTGCAGGCCCCCCGGCCCGGTCTCCACTTCATGCGCTCCGGGCACTCCTGCGGGCCTTCGTGGTGGGCGAATCGCCGCCGCAGGATCTACTCTGCGCTGACAGCAGCTTCCGCAACTCCGCCGAAATCCACGGCATGGCGGCAGTCATAGCTGGGATTGGTGACCACGCGTCCCCGTCCCTCTTGTGCCGGCACCACGAACTCTGCCGTCAATCCCTGATCAACGAGCGAGCCGTGATCGGACTCTTCGCCCAGGCCGGGATCCCCCTGATACTCCTGCGGGGACTGGAAGTTTCCGTGCGCCTCTACGGAGGTCCCTTCCTGCGAAATCGATCCGATATCGACCTCCTGGTCCCCCCAGGTCACCGCCGGCAGGCGGTCGCTCTGCTGCTGGAAAACGGGTTCGTGCCTGACTACGGGATATGCGAGGAGGACTTGGACCGCCTCGCTCGCTTCCGCGGCTCCCATCTCTTCATCTCACTGGATGGCCGCTCAGCGGTGGACCTGCACTGGCGGGCGGCCGAACAACCATGGCGGTTCTACTCGCGCGAAACCGACCTGTGGAAAAGAAGCCGGGAATTTCACTTTGACGGAGTTGACTGCCGCGTCCTGGGCCCGGATGACCTTTTTCTCCACCTGTGCTTGCACGCCACACAGCACGCCTGGGACCGCATGGTCCTCCTCGCCGATGTAGCCCTCTCTCTTTTCCGGCGTGCGGTATCCCCGGACTGCTCTGCAGTAAGCCGCCGAGTCGTCGCTCAAAGGATCCGCCGGCCGGTTCTGGTCGCGCTGAATCTGGCCCGCTGGTTGGCAGCGCCGACCCCCTTACCGGTGCCGTGGGAGCAATTTGCCGAACAGGGTTCTCCGGCGGTCACCGGCACGGTGAAGCGTATCATACGCCAGTGGGAAGGTTTTCATCTCTCCCGCCGGGAACGCTGGTACACGCAGCTCGCCTGCCTGGGGTCTATTCGGCGCATCTTGCGGTGGGTCTGCTGGCTTGTCCTCACGCCCACGGTTCTGGAGATACGCAGGTGGAAACTGCCGGGATGCCTCTGCCCCCTGTACCTGCCACTCCGCCAGTACCGGCTGGTCTCCAAGCAGCTACACAGCGCCGCATACGCGATCGGACGGCAGGCCCGCCGGCGGCCCCCCCCCGCGGTACGGACCGCCCTGGTTGAATCCCTGTTGAAAGAGGGACTCGCGGTACGGATGGCGGCCGAGGGAAACAGCATGCGTCCCACGTACGGTTCCCCGAGCGAAGTCGTCATCCGACCGCTGGGGGTTGAAGGCATCAAGCCCGGCGAAACCGTACTCTACCGGAACGCCTCCGGAGATCTCCGACTGCACCGCGTCATGCGGATTGACAAGGACGCGGGCGTCGTCTCTCTCAAGGGGGACGCATCTCCCGATCAAGTGGAGCGCGTGCCGCTGGAAGATGTCCTGGGAACCGTCGCAGAGCCCCCTCCGACGCTCAGCCAAATACCCCCGCACAGACCGCTCCGCAATACTCGCAGCGACCATCGGACCCCACATGAAGGGACAGAATGCTGAATCCGCTGCGGCTGATGAGCTCCCGGCCGCATGAAGCGCAGTAGGTTGTACTGCCCTCCGGATCCCGGATGTTTCCGGTGTATACGTGCCGCAGGCCTATCTCCATTGCGAGGCGCCGGGCACGACGCAGGGTCTCCGGCGGTGTCGCCGGATGGTCCGTCATCCGGTAGGCCGGATAGAATGCCGTGAAGTGGAGCGGAACGTCTTCTCCCAGTTCTCGGTACACCCACTCGGCCAGCGACCGGATTTCCTCCTCGGAGTCGTTTTCCCCGGGAATTATCAGGTTGGTCACTTCCAGCCAGGTGCTGGTTTCTTTCCTGACATAGCGCAGAGTTTCCATCACGACCGACAAGTCCCCGCCGCACAGGCGGCGGTAGAAGTCGGGATTTATCGATTTGAAATCGATATTCGCCGCATCCATATGTCTGAACAGCTCCCGGCGCGGCTCATCGCATATGAATCCGGCCGTGACGGCAACGGTCCGGATTCCGCGCCGGTGGCATTCCACCGCCGTGTCGACGGCGTATTCGAAAAAGACCACCGGATCGTTATAGGTGAAAGAGACCGAACGGCAGTTCTCACGCCGGGCAGCTTCGGCGATCTCCACCGGCAGGGCCCTGACGTAACAGGTCTCCGCCTCGCGTGACCTGGAAAGGGTCCAATTCTGGCAATAGCGGCAACGCAGATTGCACCCGGCGGTGCCGAACGACAGGCTCCCGCTGCCCGGCAGGAAATGATACAGCGGCTTCTTTTCTATGGGATCGATTGCCAGTCCACTGTTTCTGCCGTAGGTCGTGGTTACCAGCCCCCCATCGCGCGCCATGCGGACGAAACAGGCGCCTCGCTGTCCTTCGCGCAGGCGGCAGTGGTGCGGGCAGAGATCACACTCTATCATCCCTGCCGTGATCCGGTGCCAGTAGCGGGCTTGCCTGTATTCCACTTCGGTCATCAAGGTTACCCCTGCAGAAAAATTGTAGCCGCACACCTCCCCCACGTCCAGCCGGGGCGACCGTTCCCCGGCCACGGCACGCGATCTTGAAGCTGCAAGAAGCAGATGCTACTATCTTCGTGTGAGCGATCGTCGCACAGTACGCCCGCCCGCAGTCGCAGGAACTTTTTATCCGGACGATGCAGGACCACTTGAACGGATGGTTCGCGGGTTCCTGGAGCAGGCCGTCCGGCCGGGGGTGCCGTACCGTAACCCGCACGCGGCGGTAGCTCCGCATGCCGGTTACATTTACTCCGGCCCTATCGCCGGCTCAGCATTTGCGCCCTTCATGGCTTCCGCCGGCCGGATTGACACCGTAATCCTATGGGGAGCCTCCCATCACGTGCCTTACCGGGGGATTGCGGCAAGTTCCGCCGACAGTTTTGCAACCCCCCTGGGCAGCATACCGCTCGATCGGGAATTGGTTGAGCAGGCCTGCACCCATCCGGCGGTCGAATACCTGGACGAGGCCCACGCACCCGAACACAGCCTGGAGGTGGAACTCCCCTTTCTTCAAGTTCTCCTCGGCGACTTCCGCGTGGTTCCGCTTCTCTGCGGGTCAGTCACCTTCGCTGAGACGGCAGAGGTTATGCGTCTCCTCTGGAACCGGGTCGCAGACCACGGAATCATTGTGGTCAGCTCCGACCTCAGTCACTACCTGAGTTACGCCGCTGCGGA
>DTYT01000346.1 GCA_012961745.1 Kiritimatiellia bacterium
TCACGGGCCGCAGAGGCCCCATCCCTCGGTCAGCTTATCCTTAGAAGAAAGCACCGGCGGGCAAAGGAATCTATCCGGGAATAGCAGTCCACGGTCTGGCCGGTCTTGAGCCGGATACTGAGCTGATCGTAGTAGTGCGTACCATCGTGCAACAGTGCCCCGGGTGATCAGGTCCCAGTCCTTGCCGGACGCGCCGAGCCGCTCTTCCACATGGGCGCACTCCATGAGTGTTCCTGTCCGGTGGTCGGGCGCCTGGATGTCGATTGCGTTCTCGATCGGGTCCCCGGTATGCCCTTTGTTCAAACCACCGCCCGCCGCGGTTGGCTCCCTCATTTCATTCATCATCATCTTCTCCCCCATGCCGTCCCCGTCGGACCCCGGCACATATATCCGCCCTTCAGGAGATTTCCAGGTGACCCGCCCTGAAGCCCGCACACGCCATGCCGGGCGGCCAACGCTTATTGACAGCGACTTCAAAGCAAAGATACGGGATCCACGTCCACGGTGATTTCCACCCCCCGCGGCGCACGGAAACGGCGGAGAATATCCTTCAACGCGCGGCATACCGTCCGAATCCCCCGGGAACGCAGGAGAAGCTGGTAGCGGAACTTTCCCCTCACCTTCGCCACCGGGGCGGGCGCCGGGCCGCTGATTGCGGTTCCGGAAAGCTCCGGTTCCACTGCGTGCTTAAGTCGTTCGGCGGTCTCCTTCACCGCCGCTTCGCTCTCGCCGCGGAACCTGACACATGCCAGCCGGGCGAACGGCGGATATGCGAGCTCGCGGCGAAACTCGACTTCCTGATCGTAGAACGTACGGAAATCCAGGCTCCGGGCCGCCTGGATTGCAGGATGGTAAGGAGTGAAGGTCTGCACCACCACCTCCCCGCTGAGTTCCCCGCGCCCCGCCCGTCCCGCCACCTGGGTCAGAAGTTGAAAGGTACGTTCGGCCGCCCGGAAGTCCGGCATGTGCAGCATGATGTCGGCGTAAATCACCCCGACCAAGGTCACGTTGGGAAAGTCCAGCCCCTTGGCGATCATCTGCGTCCCGATCAGGATGTCGATCTTTCCTGCCCGGAAATCCCAGAGTATCCGCCGGTGGGCGCCTCTCCGTGTGGTGATGTCCGAATCCATCCGCTGCACCACCGCCCCGGGGAACAGCCTGGCGGCCACCTGTTCCACCCGCTGCGTACCGACTCCGGCATAACGGAAGGTCTTGTCACCACACTGGGGACATCTGGCGGGAACCTTCTGCTCCCGCCCGCAGAGATGGCACAACAGCCTCGGTCCCTGTAAGTGGTAGGTCATCGTTACGCTGCAGTCGGCGCAGGCGGCAGCATACCCGCAGCGGGGACAGATCAAAGCGGAGGCGAAACCGCGGCGATTCAGAAAAAACATGACCTGCTCACCGCGTTCCAGCCGCAAGCGGACGGCTTCCAGCAAATCAGCCGAAATCACCCGCAGCCCCGCCTTCTCCGCCTCGACCCGCATGTCCACCACGCGCACCGTCGGCATCCTGCGGTGGTCGACGCGGACAGGGAGTTCCACCAGCCGGTACTTCCCACGCACGGCGTTGTAGTAGGTCTCCAGTGAGGGCGTGGCACTGCCCAATACCACCGCACAGCCTTCCTGGCGGCCTCTCATCACCGCCACATCCCGTGCATGGTAGCGCGGCGTCTCTTCCTGCTTGTAGGTGGTCTCGTGCTCCTCGTCCACCACGATCAGGCCCGGATTCCTCACCGGAGCGAACAACGCTGAACGCGCCCCGATTGCGATGCGCGCCTCCCCGCGGTTGAGCCGGTGCCACTCGTCGTGGCGTTCACCCTCCGACAGCCCGCTGTGTAGCACCGCCACGGTATCGCCGAACCGGCTCCGGAATCGTTCAACCGTCTGTGGTGTCAGCGATATCTCGGGAACCAGGACGATCGCCCCCTGCCCCCGCTGAAGCACCTCGGCGATCGCCCCCAGGTAGACCTCGGTCTTCCCGCTGCCGGTTACTCCGAAAAGCAGTACCACCCGCGGCTCACCTCCCTGGATGGCATCCCCGATCGCTGCCAGCGCCCTCTTCTGCTGGGGCATCAGCTCGGGCGGCGTGGAGGGCAGGATCAGCTCTCTTTCCCACGGGTCCCTCTCGGCTGTCCGCCGGGCGGTCCGCACCCAGCCCTTGGACTCCAGACGGCGCACGGATTGCCGGCCGGCTCCCGACTTTTTCAACAATACCGAGAGCCGAGAACTTCCCTGCTCGCTCAGGATTTCCAGTATCCGGGCCTGGCGCGGCGCACGGCGGCGCAACTGCTCCAGATCCTGCGGCGCCGGGAAACGGGCCAGCGACACGAAGACCCTCTGGATGAAACCGGGCTTGCGGCGGCGTACCGCCGCCGGCATCATCGACCGCA
>DTYT01000347.1 GCA_012961745.1 Kiritimatiellia bacterium
AGTCAGTTTCGCTGCAGTAGGCGTGTGGCTTGCGCAGGGGGCTGCGGCGGCGGACTATTTTGTCAATGATGCCTCGACCAACGGAGACGTGTATACCACCGCACCGGGCAGTTTCACCAACCACGGACAAACCGCCGCCCAGCCCAAGGACTCGCTCCAGGCGATCATCGACGACTACGACTTGGGACCCGGCGACACGGTGTACGTGGATACCGGGAATTATTCGTTGTCGGCGCCCCTCAGCCTGGGAGGCGCTGACAGCGGCTCAGCGGCCAACCCGCTTACCATCGTCGGCAGCACGAACTTCGGCGCGGGCGGAACGGTCTTCGACCGGGGCCAGGCGTTCGCGGATTCCTATACGGCGGATGTGTTCCAGATCTCCTGGGTAACCAACTTGGACCTGCGGAACATCACCTTCCGCAGCGGCCATTATGGACTCTATTTCTATCGGGCGGTGGGGCCGCGGCTCGAAAGGGTGACCGTGGTGAGCAACACCGCGGGGGTGGCTGCCTATGCCTCGAGGACTGGACGGATGGACCGCTGCACCGCGGCGTGGAACAGTCGCGGCTGTCTCTTCAGCATTGCGGGGGCGGACAGTGCTTTCGCGGTGGAGCGCTCGGTCTTCTGGTCGAACAGTGAGGCGATCCAGTTCGGATCGGGAGCCTGGATCTCGCTCAGCAACTCGGTGGTGGTCGGTGGAACCGTTTTCCCGGGAGCCGTCGCAGATGCGGGTGATTTCGATGTTTTCTACGATGCGGCACTCGGCGGAGGATACCATTACTTATCCGAGCTGCAGGACGATCTGGGCGATTTCCACCGGTCGACCTGCACCGATCCTGCGTTCGCCTCTGCCACCAATCTTGATTTTCACCCCCGCTCGGTGACCGGCAGGTTCGATCCCGAATCCGGTAACTGGGTGACCGATACGGTGCATTCGGTGCTGATTGACTTCGGGGATCCGGGCTCCTCGTGGAGCAACGAGCCGCCGCCCAACGGCTCACGGATGAATATCGGGATTCACGGAGACACTGCCGAGGCGAGTAAGAGCCGTACCAATGCGTGGGTGTTCGCGTTGAGTTTCAATGACGGAGGCACTATAGCAGGCACCGGGGGTCTCTACTGGATTGCGGGCGGCTTCAGTAACGGGGCCACGGTCCGCCTGGAGTATTCACCCGACGCGGGGGAGAGCTGGACCACAATCGTCAGCTCAGTGGCGGCGACCAACGGCGAATACGAGTGGGACACGACCGCCTTCGAGTCGAGCCCCAGGGCATTGTGGAAGATCACCAGCGAAGGCGATACCAACGTATACGACGTAAACGACCACATTTTCGTGGTGCGGAATACCAACTTTACCTTCTACGTCAATGACGCGGATACCAATGGCGATGTTTACTGCACCGCACCGGGAGATTCCACCAACACGGGGCTTTCGGCATCCCAGCCTCTCGACTCACTGCAGGCGGTCCTGGACACCTATGATCTGGCGGGAGGAGACATCGTGTACCTGGATACGGGGTACTACGCGCTGGATGAGGGGATAACCTGGGGTTCGGAGGACGGGGCGGATGCTTCAAATCCCATCGTCTTGGCGGGCAGCACCAACGGGACCGCCGGGGGGAGCGTGCTCGACCGGGGCTTGCCGTACTCAGGTTCCTGGACCGCGGACGTGTTGTACGTCAGCGACGCGGACTATCTGTTGATACGGGATCTCACCCTGGCAAGCGGACGCTACGGCCTCAATTGCCATAGGGCGGACGGGTTGCTTTTGGAGAGAGTGCAGGTGGTTTCTAACAGTACTGGTATCAGCGGATACAACTGTTCTTCCAACCGCGTACTGAGCTGCCTGCTGGCATACAATACGACCGGTCTTGCTCCGGGTTATGGTGGCGGATGGGGGGAATGGGATCTCGATCGTTGCGTCTTCTGGTCGAATACTACGGCCCTGTCCATCTTGTCCATCGACCACGTCACGCTCAGCAACTCGGCTGTCGTGGGCGGCACGGTCCTTTCCGGTGAACCGCCGGATTCCGGCGATCACAGCACCTTCTGGAGCGTTGCCTTTGGGGGAGGCTATGACAACCTGGCCGAACTTCAGAAGGACCGTGACGGCTGGTGGTACTGCACCTACGCCGATCCGGCATTCGCCGATCCGGAACAGATGGATTTCCACCCGCAGTCATTGGTTGGTCGCTACGATCCCGGAACCGGGCTCTGGACTACCGACGGCGTTCATTCCGTACTCATAGACTTCGGCGATCCCGAAGCGGCCTTCGCCAACGAACCATCGCCCAACGGTTCGCGGCTCAATGCGGGGCTTTACGGCAATACCGCGGAGGCCAGCAAGAGCCGTACGAATTCCTGGCTGCTGGCGCTCAGTTACAATGACGGCGGAACCCTGTCGGTTCCGAGTGACCGGGTCTACTGGAAGTACGGGAACATTCCCACCACGGCCACGGTCCGAATCGAGTTTTCCGGGAACTCGGGCGTGGATTGGGACGTAGTGGCTACCAATATCGCAGTCGCGCAAGGCTACTACGTCTGGGCGAATACCAACTACACGTCATCCCGTTTCGCACGCTGGCGCGTGGTGCTGGAGACCGACACCAACACATGGGACGCCAACGATTCCGATTTCACCTTCCGGAACGGCCCCTTCATCTATTACGTCAACGACACCAACCTGGTCGGGGACGTGTATACGACTGCCCCCGGCGATGACGGAAATCTCGGTAGCACTCCGGGGTCTCCGAAAGCCACCCTCCAGGGGATCCTGGATACACACGACCTTGAGCCCGGTGACAAGGTATACGTGGATACTGGAGTCTACGCCCTGAACGCTACCCCCACGGTGACCTCGCCCGACGCCGGGGACAGTAACCAGTACGTGTACATCGTGGGGAGCACAAACGAGGCGGACGGCGGCAGTGTGTTCAACCGGCAGAGCAGCTCGTCAAGCGCCTACGGACTGTACCTGAACGGGGCTCCCTATGTGCAGGTGGAGAACCTGACGTTCCGGAACGGAGGGTCCGGCATCTACGCATACAATTCCGACGGGATCCGCCTCGTTAATGTGCGTTGCCGTGACAACTACTTCCATGGCATCTACATCCGTAACAGCTCCGCGGTGACACTGGAACGCTGTGCATTGTACGACAACGCCCGTGACGGAGTCCGCTGGGAGTCTTCTTCGGCCGGTGCGATGGAACATTGCGTGATCCACGGAAACGATCGCAGCGGCCTGCGGGTCCTCAGCGGATGGGTTTCGCTGAGCAACTCGGCAGTGGTGGCCGAGGGGCGCGACGCGCAGTGTTACCACCTGCCGAGCACCACCAACGTGGTGGGCGACTATAATGCACTTTTTGCTACCGGTCAGGCGGTGGTCGCTTTTGTGGCAGCGGGGGGGACCAATTATGACCGTCTGGCTGCCTGGGTTACGGCATCCGGAAATGATATCCACAGCTTGGAGGCCGCTCCTCTTTTTGCCGACGCGGCCGCCGGTGATTTTCACCTGCAGAGTGCAGCGGGACGCTGGGTCGCAGACGGTACCTGGACCAATGATGCGGTTACCTCTCCCCTGATCGATGCCGGGGACCCATCACAGGATGCCTCCGGAGAACCGGGACCCAACGGTGCGCGGCTCAATATCGGTCTCTATGGCGGCACTTCCCAGGCTAGCAAGAGCCGGACTAACGGATGGCTGGCAGTGGGCTATCCCGCCCGCGGCGGGTGGCTGTCGGGGACCGGACGGCTTCACTGGATTGCCGGGGGGGCCGCGACCGGCCACGTGGTCAGGGTGGAGGTCTCCACCGACGGCGGCGAAACCTGGAGTACGGTGACATCCGCGGTGGCTGCGACGGTGGAGGTGTTGACCTGGGATACCACCGTCACCAACGACAGTCCGGCCGGTCTGTGGCGGGTGACCAGCACCAACGATGCAACGCTGAGTGTGACCAACACCGCCTTCTTTGCTGTCAGGAACGCGGCTCTGCAGATTTTCGTCAACGATACGTCTACGGACGGGGACACTTATTGTTCCGCGCCGGGGGCGGCCACCAATTGGATCGCCACCCAAGGACGGCCCCTGGACTCCCTCTGGCGTGCGCTGGAGGTTTTTGATCTGGAGCCGGGGGATACGGTCTACGTGGATGCAGGACTGTACCAGCCAGCGACCAATGTTTTCCTTGGAAGAGTGGACAGTGGCAGTTCGAATGAGGTGGTGTGCGTACTGGGCACCACCAGCGACACCGCGCGCACGATTATCGACCGAGTCTACACGGGGAGCGGTGGATACGTGCTGGAACTGGACGGTGCCCGTTGGGTGGCGGTCTCGAATCTCTACTTGTGCAGCGGCTATGCCGGACTGCGCGCTCAATATTCGCACGGCTGGAACGCCGGGATGGTATTCAGCGTATCAAATGCTGCGGACGGCTTTTCTCTCTACTACTGCACCAATGCCCAGCTGCAGGCCTGTGTCGCCAGGCGCAACGGAGGGCGCGGCCTCAGCTCGTGGTATTCGAGCGGGGTAACCCTCCGGAACGGAGTGCTGTGGTCGAATACGCAGGGAGCGGTGTACCAGCAGAGCGGATCCTTGACGATCAAGGGCTCGGTGATGACCGTCACCGGCAGTGGGAAGTATCTCTACGACGTATCATCCGCTGCCGGGGTCATCGCGGACTATAATGACCTTCTGGTCGAAGAGGGAGCTCGTGCGGCCAAGATTGGCAGCACGACCTACACCACCGTGTCGCGCTGGCAGCAGGTAACCAGCAACGATCTGCATTCACTGACTCACCCGCCGTGGTTCGCCGATCCCGCCGGTGACGACTATCATCCCTATAGCGAGGCAGGCAGATACCTGGCCGGGGGCATATGGACGAACGACAGCCAGACCTCCTATCTGGTGGATACGGGAGACCCGGCGGAGGACTACTCCGCAGAGCCGGTTCCCAACGGAGCCCGCGTCAATATCGGTCTTTACGGAAACTCGCCGCAGGCCAGCAAGAGTCGGACGAATGCCTGGCTGCTGGCGCTTACCCTGTCGGACGGAGGCGTGACACGCGGGACAAACGACCTGTACTGGGTGGCGGGCGGCGCGGCGACCGGTCACACGGTGCGGCTGGAGTTCTCCCGTGACGGCGGGGCGACGTGGACCAATATCATCACCAGCAATCTCAACGCTTCTGCAGGCGTCTATACCTGGAACACGGTGCCGTTCGGCTCCACGCCGCTGGCCCGCTGGCGCGTGGTCAGCGAAACAGACACTAATGTCTTCGATGAGACCGACCAGAACTTCGTTCTGAACAACGGAGCGTTGACCTACTACGTCAACGACTCGTCCACCAACGGTGACGTATATACCACCGCTCCCGGCGACTCGCTGAATGACGGGTTGGCTCCGGAGACACCGAAGGATTCGCTCGCCGCGATAATCGATGCGTATGCGTTACAGCCGGGGGATCTCATACTGATAGATACGGGGACTTACACGCTGACCAACGAAGTGGTGTTCGGCGAGACGGATGCCGGCGTGGCGACGAACATGATCGATGTTCGGGGCAGTACAAACTATGCTGCCGGCGGCACGGTGTTTAATGGCCAGAATATCTCGCGGGCCATAGATCTGAACAATACCGAAGGCATCCACCTGAGTCACCTAGCTGTCACCGGTGTTACCACGGGGGTGCGGGTCTATTACTCGGACGACTGCCGCGCCGAGTGGCTGCGGGTCTTCGCACCGGCCACCGGTTTCGAGCTGGTGAATGCATCCCAGTGTATCTTGGAACATTGTCTCGTTGCAGGGGCCAGCTCGCGGGGGGTATACAACAGCGGTTCGTCCGGCACACGCGTGAATTACGCGGTGATTACCGCAACCGGGAACGGATTCCATCTCTCCAGCGGAAGCATCGCGGTTTCCAACAGCATAATCAAGGTAAGTGGTACCAACCGCTACGCGTACTATATCAACTCCGGTTCGGTAACCGCGGACTATAACAATATCGTGCTGAGCAACGGAGCATATGCGGCTTACCGCAGCGGCAATCCGCTGGCGAGTATTTATCAGAGCGTGTCGCGTTGGGCCCGTGATACCGGCAACGATGCCCATACTCTTACCCAGGATCCCCTTTTTGCGGACGAGGCGGGCGGCGATTACCACCTGCGCAGTCAAGCGGGGCGCTACGCAGTCGGAAGCGGATGGGTGACGGATGCGGTCACGTCTCCGTTGCTGGACGCCGGCGACCCGTCGGCGGACTACGCGGCGGAAACTTCTCCCAACGGTGCGCGGGTCAACATTGGGTTGTACGGTGGAAGCGCCGAAGCCAGCCGCACCCCGACCAACGCCGCCCTAACCGTTATTTCATTGAATGACGGCGGCCGGGCAGAGGGCGAGGCCTGGCCCCTCTACTGGGTCGCTCGCGGCGCCGCTACCGGCCACACGGTGAAGTTGGATTTTTCCGCGGATGGAGGGGTGACCTGGACCGGTATCGCGACCGGCGTAGCTGCGGCCAATGGAATGTATGAGTGGAACACGACCAATTTCGAGACAACGCTCAGGGGCCGCTGGAGGGTTACCAGCGAAGACGACGGTTCGGTTGCGGATACAAATGATACGCTTTTCGCTCTGCGAAACGAGCCGATCTACTTCTACGTCAATGACAGCGTGACTACGGGGGACGTCTTCTGCACCGCAGCGGGCGGTGCGGGCAACGACGGCCTGGGGCCCGGCACTCCGCTGGATTCGCTCCAGGCTCTATTGGACGCCTATGACGTCGAACCGGGTGACGTAATCTACGTGGATGCCGGAACCTATAGCCCTTCCGGGACGGTGACCATCGGCTACCTTGATGCGGGGGAAGTCACCAATCGCGTGGTGATTCAGGGCAGCACCAGCGATGTTGCGGCCACTGTATTTGAGGGGACCGGTTTCCGTATCGATTCTGCACCCGGTATACAGCTTGGCGATATTCGCATCAGCGGCGCCGATACCGCGGTGAAGGTCTACCTCTCGGATGCCTGCGTGCTGGAGTGGGTCAGCGCCCTTGATGGAACCTACGGGTTCGAGATCAACAACTCCGACGATGTCATACTCCGCCACTGCGTGGCTGCCGGGAATTCGGCGCGGGGCATTTATAATGTCAATGCCAGCCATACATGGTGGCAGCAGGGGGTCCTTTGGAAGAATAACAACGGGGGTTACCTTGCTGGCGGTGACCTGAGTATTCAGGAGAGCGTCATCGGCGCCTACGGTGGGGGGAACTACGCTTACTACATTGAGTCGGGGGTCCTCACTTCAGACTACAATTGTGTGTATGTGACGGCGGGGGCGTATGTGGGGGGATACAAGTCCGGAGACCGTACCATCGCCTATGACAGCGTTTCACGCTGGCGACGTGACCGGGGCCACGACATTCACAGTCTCAGCGAGGATCCGGGGCTGGTGGATCCCGACGGCCGCGATTTCCACGCGCGGAGTGCCGCGGGGCGCTATCTACCGGGTACGGGGTGGACCAACGACCCCGACACCTCCGTATTGCTGGACAGTGCCGACCCGGCCAGTTCCTATGCGGACGAACCGGCACCCAACGGGGCCCGGCGGAATATAGGTCTTTACGGCGATACAGGGCAGGCCAGCAAGACCCCGACCAACGCGTGGTTGGCGCTGATCACCCTCAACGATGGCGGCCGTATCGAAGGCACCAACTACATCTACTGGGTGGCGGGCGGCGATGCTACCGGTCACACGGTGCGCATTCGTTTCTCCGCCGATGCCGGAAATACGTGGACCACTCTGACATCCGGAGTTTCCGCTGCCACGGGGGCATACCTTTGGGATACGACGTTGCAGCCCTCCACGATCCAGGGCTCGCTACGCGTGGAGAGTGAGACGGACACCAATGTCTGGGACCAGACCGATTCGCTTTTCGCCGTCAGGAACTCACCCCTCTATTTCTATGTGAACGACTCTTCCACGAACGGCGACGTATATACGACGGCCGCGGGGTCCAGCACCAACGACGGACTCAGCGCTGCCAGCCCCAAGGACAGTCTGGCGGACATCTTCCTCTACGATCTCGAACCCGGAGATGCCGTCTACGTAGATACCGGCGAGTACGACCTCAACTCGGACTTGGTGATCGGTCAGTTCGACGCCGGGGAAGCCACCAATCGGCTGGTGATCCAGGGCAGCACAAATGCCGTCGGCGGCGGAACGGTGATCGACCGGGAGAGCGGATCCTATGCAATGTCACTCAACCAGGCCGGGGGCCTGGCCTTGCGCAACTTGACCTTACTCAACGACCAGACGGTTCTACGCTTGTATCGGTCGGATGACTGCCTGTTGCAGTGGGTGACATTGGCTGGGGGTAACCGCTGCCTGGAGATTAACGATTCCGACAATTGCCGGATCGAGCACGCGGTCCTCCGCAATTGCGGTGGGGAGGGTATCTACACCTATTCTTCGTGGAACGGCGGCGCTGAGAACCTGGTGCTCTGGTCAAACCGTTACGGGGTGAAAATATCCGGCGGCAGTTTCGGAATCAGTAATTCGGTCATCGGGGCATTTGGAGCGGGCAGCTACGCTTTCCACTACCACAGCGGTACGCTGCGTTCGGATTACAACGACGTCTATCTACAGAATGGAGCCTACGCCGGCTACCGGTATCTCTCACCCATACCCGAAATATTCCAGACCCTGGCACGCTGGCAGCGGGATTTCGGTCAGGATCTCCACAGCCTGGCGGTCGATCCGCAATTCGCGGACCTCGGCTCGGGCGACTATCATCTGCGCAGTACTGCCGGTCGCTACGTTCCGGGAATAGGCTGGACCAACGATCCACAAAGCTCCCCCTTGATCGATGCCGGGGATCCACTGGCTGACTGGGCGCAGGAGCCGGAGCCCGACGGCGGCCGTATCAATATCGGTCTGTACGGAAACAGTCCAGAGGCCAGCCGGACGCCTACCAATGGGTGGCTTACGGTGATTACCCTCAACGATGGAGGGCGCTTCGAGGGTACCAACTGGCTTTACTGGGCGGCGGGCGGCGACGCCACCGGACACTTGGTCAAGTTGGAATTTTCCGCCGATGGTGGTGTGACCTGGACCGACATCGCCAGTGACATCGCCTCCTCGGATCAGGCCTATCTGTGGGATTCGGTACCCTACGGGACAACGATGCAGGGGCTCTGGAGGATCACCGACCAGAGTGACACCAACGTTTGGGATCAGACCGATTTCCTGTTCGCCTTGCGCAATGCTCCCGTTAGCTTCTATGTGAACAACGGCAGCACGGCGGGAGACGTGTATTGCTCCATCCCGGGCGGGGCGACCAACAGTGGACTGTCGCCGTCATCGCCGAAGCTTGATCTTCAGGATCTTCTCGATACTTGGGATATCGAACCGGGCGATACGATCTACGTCGATACGGGGGAGTACACTTTGACGTCCCCCATCACAATAGATCAGTTTGATGCCGGCGACGCGACCAATCGCGTCACGATCCAGGGCAGCACCAATAGCGCGGCGGGCGGGACGGTGTTCGTCAAGCATGGCGGCGGATCGGGCCTCAATCTGGATCAGGCGGTCAGGATTGCGTTGCGTCATTTCACCGTGCGCAATGCGGATAACGGGCTGCGCCTATATCTTTCGGATGACTGCCTGGCGGAGTGGGTGAGGTGCGAAGACGGCGTAAACGGTTTCTTCGTGGAACAATCCGATCGTTTTCAGGCCGCTCACTGTGTCGCTGCCGGGAACAGCGCAAAGGGAATCTACGCGAAGAACTCCGATGAGGTAGTGTGGCGCAGTGGTGTGCTCTGGTCCAATCGGTACGGCGGCACGGTGGAAGGCAGTGATCTCGAGGTGAGTCATACGGTGATCGGGTGCTGGGGTTCGGTAGCCTTCGCCCATTGGAAGGACAACTCCTCCTCACTTACTTCCGACTACAATGCCATCCATCTCGGAAACGGTGCCTTTGCGGCGGCGGTTCTCGGCGGAGTAGGGGGGGGCGGCACCACGCGCTATGCGAGTGTTTCCGCATGGTCGTTGGACAGCGGCCAAGACCTGCACACCTTGGCCGTAGACCCTCTGTTCGCCGATGCAGCCGGCTACGATTTCCATCTCAAGAGTTCAGCTGGACGCTACCTGCCGGGGACCGGCTGGGTGACCGATTCGGTCAGCTCGGTTTTGATAGACTCCGGAGCCCCGGCGGCCGTATGGACCAACGAGCCGTCACCTAACGGCCAGCGTATCAATATCGGTCTGTACGGCAACACGGCGGAGGCCAGTCTCACTCCAACCAACGGATGGCTCCAGATAATCACCCTCAATGATGGCGGGTGGGTATCCGGTACGGTGACTGTGCGGTGGGTCGCCGGCGGGGCCGCAACAGGCCACACGGTGACGCTGCGGTTCTCCTCCGACGCGGGCGAGACTTGGAGCAATATCGTCAGCGGAGTGCCTGCGGCGGATGAAAGCTACCAGTGGAATACTATTCCCTTCGGAACCACTGCACTGGGGCTTTGGGATATAACCAGTGATTCGGATACCAACATCACCGATACGTCCGACCAGTTGTTCTATCTGCGCAACGGCGGTAGTCTGCCCTATTACGTCAATGATTCATCCACCAACGGCGACGTCTACTGCACCGCTCCGGGAGCATCCACCAATCTCGGCTTGCGTCCTATGGAGCCCAAAGCGTCCATACAGGAGATAATTGACACCTACGATCTGGAGGCGGGGGATATCATCTACGTGGATACCGGCGAGTACGATCTCAACAGCGATATACTCATCGGCGATCTGGATGCCGGTGACCAGACCAACCGCGTCGTCTTCCAGGGAAGCACCAATTACGCCGCGGGGGGCACGGTACTCGACCGGCAGGTGGCCGGGGAGGATATCTACGGCATCCACCTGTACCAGACGGTAGGGATCGAGCTAAAGGACCTCACCATCAAGAACGCGGGCGTCGGCGTCTACGTCGACGATTCGCCTTACGTCAGACTGGTCAGGGTACGGGCCGAAGACAACAGTAGCAGTGGATTCGCGCTGTACGATGTTTCCGGAACCATATTCAGTAACTGTATATCTTTCAACAACCAGACGAACGGCTTGAGTCTCCCGGAAAAGGCGTACGACGTTCAGTGGCGGCAGGGAGTCATCTGGGGCAATCCCACCGCGGTGTCGTTGGGACAGGGATGCAGTGCTTCGATCTACAACAGCGTCCTGCAGGCCAGCGGGTACGGACACCGGATCTACAGTATGGGTATCAGCGCGACCGTGGATGCTGACTACAATGATCTGGTACGGACTAATGATGCGTATGTCGCGGAGCAGGCGCGGGTGTTGGGGGGGAGCGAAGTCTACGCGACTTTGACCGACTGGTCGCGGCGGTATGGAGAAGACCTGCACAGTTTGAGCCATGATCCCCTGTTCGCCGAGAGCCAGAACGGCGATTTCCATCCGAAGAGCGTGCTCGGCCGGTTCGTCCCGGGAGCCGGTTGGACCAACGATGCAGTCCATTCGCCGCTGATAGATACCGGAGACCCGTCCCTCTCATACACCAATGAACCTGCCCCCAACGGTTCCCGGATCAATATCGGCCTGTATGGGGATACCCCGGAAGCCAGCCGGAGCCGGACCAACTCGTGGCTGTTAGCGGTATCCATCAATGACGGCGGCACCATAGACGGTACCAACTGGCTCTTCTGGGTCGCGGGAGGAGAGCTTGCGACGGGTACCGTCCAGCTGCTATATTCCGGCAACAACGGCATCGATTGGGATCTGATCGCCAGCAACCTGGATGCCTCGGCCGGCGCCTACCAGTGGGACGTATCCTCCGAGCCGACGACGGTGGAAGGTCTGTGGCGGGTTGTCTACGAGGATGATCCGGCGGTATATGACACCGTGGATGAAAACTTCGCGGTAAGAAACCAGGCTCTCACCTACTACGTCAACGACACCAATACCGCCGGGGATGTGTATTGCAGCGCTCCCGGAAGTAGCACCAATTCCGGTCTGAGCGCCGACCAGCCGCTGGACAGTCCCCTGGCGGTGCTGGAGCGCTACCCGGTGGTGGCCGGTGACGTGATGTACATCGATACCGGTGAATACGTGCTCACCAATGAACTGCTCATCAATGAGTTGCACCGCGGCGAGGCTTCCGCGCCTATCCGGATAATCGGCAGTACCAATTACGCTGCCGGCGGCACCGTGTTGGACCGGGCCGACACCAATACGTCGTCTTACGTGGTCCGTTTGGTCAATACCCGCTATGTGGAAGTCGAGCACCTGACACTCAAGGGGGCCGGGACCGGAATCGCCATCGGCAATTCCCAGGCATGCACTCTGCGTTGGGTACGCGTCACGGGCAACATGGGGGTTGGCTTCAGCCTTTCCAAGGCCGATCCGGTGCTGCTGGAGCGATGTGTGGCCTGGAGCAAC
>DTYT01000348.1 GCA_012961745.1 Kiritimatiellia bacterium
CCACTCTGCCCGCCGTGCCACAACCCTGCAGCATTACGAAGGTCACCACAGCGGCGACATGTATCGCCGCCACCACCACCGCCAATAACACCGTTCTCATTGCGAATCTCCTTTCAGCCCTTTCAGCGAGCAGCTCGTCCCAAGACATCATTCTGTTTCCCATTTTCGCATCTCCTTAGCAAGTCTTTTCACCTGCTGCACAAAGACCCTTCCTCTTTCAGCAAAATCCGGGAACTGATCCAAGCTCGTACAAGCTGGCGCCAGCAGAACTGTCTCCCCCGGACGCGCGTCTTTCCAGGCTGCCGCGACGGCATCAGCGAAGGCCATGAAGGTATGGGCCGGTACGCTGCCGGCCAGATCACGTTCCAGCCGGCCCGCTGCTTCACCATAGAAATACGCCGCGGCGACCCGCCCGCACACCTGCTTCCTCAGCTCCCCAAAGGAGGTCTGCTTGGGCCGCCCGCCGGCTATCCAACGTATGCGGCGTCCGGCACTGTACAAGGCGGCCGCTGCCGCGGCGGCACTGGTCGCCTTGGAATCGTCGATAACGCGGATACCGTCGAACACCCCCACTTCCACACCTCTATGCGGCAATCGAGGCAACCGCCGGAATACGTCTGCGGCTTGCTCACATCCGATGCCCATCTCCACGAGTAGCGCGATCACTGCGGCCGCCCCACGCCCCCGGATGACGTCATCCCATTGCGTGCCGGCCAGACTCACTGCCCCTTGCCCGCCGCGGGGAACAACCATTCCATCGCGGAAAATGAAATCAGCCGGTTCGCCATCAGATCCGAAGCTGATCGTCCTGCCCGGATATAGCGTGCGCACCCGGCTTCGTAGCGACTCCGGAAGTACCACAACACCATCGTGCGCCACGCCCCCGGCCAGCCGCAGTTTGACTTTCAGGTACTCTTCCATAGTCCCGTGCCGGTCGAGGTGATTCGGGTGAATGTCAAGGATGAGGGCTGCTTCCGCACGCAACTCGTTCGCATGTTCCAGCTGGAATGAACTTACCTCTATCACCCATGGATCTGCCTGAGGCGAGGTCAGCACACCCTCGCACAGCGCAGGTCCCGCCTCGAAATTACCCGCCACGCGGGGCGATCTACCCGCCTCCCGCAGCACCGCGGCTATCCACTGGACCGCCGTGCTCTTTCCGTTCGAGCCGGTTACCGCAACCACCGGCCCGCGGATGTTGCCCCATCCCAGTTCCAGCTCGGGTACCAACGGTATACCTCGACGCCGCAGGTCCTCCAACCAGCGGTGAGAGCGCCTGAAGCCGGGACTGATCACCCCCAGATCGAAGGGACCGGAAGGCAGATCCTGATACCCGGCGGACACCTGCGTGCCCTCTCCCAACTCTCTCTCCAGCCGCAGGGCATCGATCCGGCCGTCCTCGTCGGCCAACACGACCTGCCAGCCCTGTGAGGCTAACAGACGCGCCGCGGCCCGGCCGCTTCGCCCTGTGCCCAGAACCAGCGCCCGCTTCACCATCCGGTCCTCCCGTGCCAGCGGCTATCGGATTTTGAGGGTGGCCACGCCCAACAAGGCAAACATGATGCTCAAGATCCAGAATCGCACCGTGATACGGGTCTCCACCGGTTCGGGGAGGCGACCCTCACGCTCGGCCCGCTCCTTCTCAAGCAGTTCGAAGTGATGATGGAGCGGCGCACACCGGAACAGGCGCCGGCCTCCCGTCAGGCGGAAATAGGCCACCTGCAAAACCACACTCGCCGCCTCCATGACGAATACCCCGCCTACAATCAACAGCACCAACTCCTGCTTGATCAGCACCGCGATCGCGCCGATCAGCCCACCGAGCGCCAGGCTGCCCGTATCCCCCATGAATACCCGCGCAGGATGGCAATTGAACCAAAGAAAACCCAGACCGGAACCCAGAAGAGCGCCACAGATCACCGCCAGTTCACCTGCGCCGGCCACGTAGGGAATAAGAAGGTAACGCGCGAACACCGCATGACCGGCCACATAGGCCATTATCAGGTAGGCCAGGGCCACCGAATTGGTAGAGCCGATCGCCAGACCGTCCAGACCGTCGGTGAGGTTGACAGCATTAACCGATCCGGCGATCACAAACCAGAGGAACAGTACCACCGCGGCCAAGGGGAGACCCGACAGGACCGGTCTCTTGAGAAAAGGCACCATCAGGTCACGCACGCGATCGTGAAACTCGGGATGACACCATAGGAACCCAGCGAACGCGGCAATCCATGCCGTTTGCAGCAGGAGCTTCGCTCGTATTCCCAAGCCTCGTGACCGGCGACGACTCACCTTGAGGTAGTCATCCCAGAAACCCACCGCCCCCATGTACACCATGGTGCCCAAGGCCGGCCATATCAACCACGTGTCCGGACGGGCCCACAGGAGGGCGGAGAAAAGCACGGTGATGATGATCATCACTCCTCCCATCGTCGGGGTGCCGGCCTTCTTGCCGTGAAATTCGTACAGCGGGGGGGCCTCCTCCCGGCGCACCTGCTGTCCGATTCCCATCCTCTGCAGACGCCGGATAAGCGGCCCGCCGACCACCAGGCAGAGAACAAACGCTGTACCGGCCGCTCCCAGTGAGCGTAGCGTCACATACCGCAATATGCGGAGCGGTGAGAACAATTCCTGCAACTGGCTCAGAAAATAGAGCACGACTCAGATGTCACCTTCCGTATCGGGATCTTCAGACTTGCTGAACGGACGGCCCCGCAGCTCATGCCAATAGCGCAAAACCGCCTCAATCCGCTCCCTCCGCGAACCTTTAAGCAATACGGCGTCGCCACGCTCCAGTCGCTGCACCAGCGTCCGGGCAGCCGCCAACGCATCCCGGCAGCAGATTACGGGAAAGTCGAGACTTCGGCCCTCCAGGCCTGAGCTGATCCGGGCGCCCAGCTCTCCCACGAGCAACACCCCACTCCATGGCCCCCCGGCGATGAACTCGCCGAGGCCGCGATGCTCCATATTCGTCCGATCTCCCAATTCCCTCATGCCGCCGAGAACTAACCACTTGCCCCGGGCGCGGGTGCTTTCATCAAAGGTCGAGCTCGCCGCGCGCATGCTTATGGGATTGGCATTGTAGGCATCGTTGACAAAAAGAACCCCGTCCTCCAACTGTACCTCCCAGCGCATGGGAGGCGGTTCGAACCGTCCCAGGGCCGCAGCGATATCACGCGCAGGTATTCCCGCCTCCCGGCCCACCGCTATCCCGAAAAGGGCGTTGCCGATCATGTGCGCCCCGGGGAAATTGATACCGTAGCGGTGAGACTCACCGCTCCGCCTTTCATGCACGAAAAACTCATGCCCCCCATTACACATCTCCACCCAGTAGTCGGCGTCATCCCGACCCTCGGCCGAAACGGTCACCACCCGGCAACGGATCCCGCTGCGCAGGTATTCGAACCACTCGTGGTCCAGGTCGAGAAAGGCCTTCCCGGCTGGCTTCACGGCTTCCAGCAGCCGCCGCTTCTGGCGGGCGACTTCCTCCACCGAGCCGAGAAACTCCAGATGAACCGGCCCCACACACGTCACCACCGCCCAGTCCGGTTCCAGCAGGCCAGCGAGATTCTCCATCTCTCCCGGACGATTGATCCCGACTTCAAAGACTCCGTACCGGTGACGGTGACGCAGTTTCAGTATGCTCAAGGGAAGTCCCACCTCATTATTCCAGCTGGCGGGACTGCGGACCGTCGCCCCGTCCGACTCGAGGATAAGGGCGATCATTTCCTTGACGGTGGTCTTCCCCACACTGCCGGAGACTCCGATAACCAAGCTGGAAAGGCTGCGACGGTGGCCCCAGGCCATTCGGTGCAAGGCCTCGCGGGTGTCTTCCACCGCCAGCAACGGCATCCGGAATCCGAATTGGCCGACACGGTGACGGCAGACGATGGCCCCGGAGGCACCTTGATGAAAAGCCTTCTCGACGAAATCGTGTCCGTCGAACCGACGACCCCGCAACGCGATGAATATGTCTCCGGGCTGCAGGGTCCGTGTATCGTGACTGATCTCTTTAACTATCGCCGGTGGTCCGTTAAGCCAGGTGCCGTCGCTCCAAGTGGCCAGCCACACCGGCGACAGATCATAGTACCCGTGGCCGGCAGGCGGCGCAAAGCGGTGACCGTGCCAAACCGTTCGAACTTTCCTCATCTTCGCTCCTCATCACTGGAGAGGCCCCCGGTCAGGTCCTTTCCAGCGCCCTGGCGGCGACTTCGCGGTCATCGAACGGGATCAATCTCCGCCCCAGATCCTGATAGGCCTCGTGGCCCCGACCGGCAATCAGAACTATATCACCCGGTC
>DTYT01000349.1 GCA_012961745.1 Kiritimatiellia bacterium
CTCCCGTGTTTCCAGCCGAAAACACCGCATTCGCGGTTCCCTCGCGCACCAGGTCCACCGCCCGCACGATGGAGGAATCCTTCTTCCGGCGGACCGCCGCGGCCGGCGCTTCACCCATGTCCACCACTTCCGGGGCGTCCACGAACTCCACATTGCCCGGTACACGCATGCCCGAGCTCCGGACCGCCTCCCGAATCCGGGACTCAGGACCGACCAGATACAGGCGTTCAATCAAGGGGAACTCCGCCACGGCTCGCAGCGCGCCGGCGACTATCTCCTGCGGTGCAAAGTCCCCCCCTGCGGCATCGACGGCTACTCGCATTTGGCACTTACCGGGAAGACTTTTCCTTGGACTTCTCTTTCAGCGTCAAGACCTGGCGCCCGCCGTAGGAGCCGCATTCCGGGCAGACCCGGTGAGGCAGCCGCGGTGCGCCGCATTGAGGACACGGCACCGGCCGGGCGATCGTGCGCCGAATCTGGCTTCGCCGCTGTCGCACCTTCATCCTGGATTTACGCCTCTTTGGAACCCCCATAGCTGTTTCCTTCCGCTCCGTGCGAACCGCCCTGCAGCCCGCCCCCATCCAATCTGGTCACAATGAACGACACTCCCTAATAGTCAGAGACGCAGCTTGTCAAGCACATCCCATCGGTTCCCCACTTCCTCCGGGGCACAGGTGCAACGCTCACGATTGAGATTGGCCCCGCAACGCGAACAGAGGCCGCGGCAGTCCTCCCGGCAGAGCAGATAGATCGGGATCCGCAGGACCAGGGCCTCGCGCAGAGCCGGCGTGACGTCGACCTCCTGAACTCCACCCGCCAGAGAATACATACGCAGGAAGGACGGCTCACGGACGATGGTCGAGAAGGACTCGCCACACCGCGAGCAGCGGGCCCGGATGCGTATTTCTGCCGTCCCACTGACCAGAAGCCGCCCGGAAACCACCACGGCGAACAATGTATAATGCAATTCGCCGGCCGCCCGGACAAAGCGGTCGTGCTCCAGCCCCATTACTTCAGAAGGCTCATCGCCCGAAAAGTGCGAGCCCTCCGGGGATACTTTCCGGACGTGGATTATCACCGGTTCCTCCTCCTGTGGACGATCAGGGCAATGAGCCCGGTACCTATCAGGCGCGGTCCCCTGTACCGCTCAGGTGCTGCAGGACACGATGCACCGGTTCCGGTACGAACGCCCGCGTCTCCCCGCCCAGCGCCGCAATCTCCCTCACAATACTGGAGCTGACGTAGCTGTACTCCTCCTTGGGCATAAGGAAAATCGTCTCGATTTGCGGTGCCATCTTACGATTCGTCAGTGCGGTCTGAAATTCAAACTCAAAGTCGGAAAAAGCGCGGATACCCCGAACCAGGACCCGGGCTCCCCGCCGGGCGGCGAATTGAACCAGCAGGCCGTCAAAGGGTTCCACTTGCACGTTAGGGAGATCTTCCACGCATTTCCGCAGCAATTCAACCCGCTGGTCCCGATCCAGCAGCACACTCTTGTGCACGCCCCGTGCAACCGCCACCACCAGACGCTCGAATATCCGTGACGCACGGCATATCAGATCCACGTGTCCCAGTGTCGGCGGATCAAAGGTGCCGGGATATATCGCCAGCCTGGTGGTCATCCCATGCCTCAATCTTCGTCCGGTACCGGCCGACGGAAAATCGCGATCTCCGTCTCTCCGTACTTCATGCGGCGCACAGTCTCCAACATCTCGGCTGCCGGAACGCCGCCGGCGGGGCCCTCCAAAACCACCAATCCCGCGGGCCTAAGAATATCTCCCCGGGCGATGCTCCTCAAGGCGTTTTCCCTCACGCGTACCTTCCGGTAGGGGGGATCGCACAGGATCAGATCGAACCGCCCGCCCCGATGGCATTTCAACCAGCGAAGGACGTCGCTCCTGACGACCCCCGCGGCCGCCTCGGTGCCGCAGATGCGGGCGACGTTCTCACGTATCACTCTGCAGGCCCCGGCATCCTCGTCCACCCAAATCACCTCGGCTGCTCCCCGACTGTACGCTTCGATACCCAGAATTCCGCTGCCCGCAAACAGATCCGCTACCCGCGCTCCCTGCAGCGTCCCTCCCAGGATCGCAAAAAGCGACTCCCTGACCCTGTCGGGGGTGGGCCGCATTCCCCGGCCCCGGGCTTTCACCCGCATACCGGCGAACCTGCCTCCAGTCACCCGCATCCCCTCACGCTTCCTCTCCCGCCGCTTCCCGGTAAAGGTCCAGATGATCCTGGACACATCGGGCTGAATCGAACTCTTCAGCGAGAAGTCCTCTGCCGCGCCTTCCCATCCGCCTGATGATCCCCGCATCCTTGGCCAGGGCCGCCAGTCTCCGCGCCAGCGCGCTTTCACCACCCGGCAATTCGAGCAGTCCGTTCTCCCCGTCGCGGACCAGGTCCGGAATGCCTCCCACCCGAAACGCCGCCACCGGCCGCCCCCAGGCCATTGCGTCCATGATGTTCACCGGCAGGTTCTCGATACGCGAGGTGCACAACAGCACGTGGATATGCGGAAAGAAATCGGAGGCCGAAAGGTATCCGGGAAAGTCAATGCGATCTTCGAGCCCGCAATCGCGCGCCAGTCGACGCACCCTGTCGAGAAGATTCCCTTCGCCCGCCATGATCATCCGGGCTTCCGGAACCGAACTGCCCAATTCGGCCATGACGCGTATGGCTCGTTCCGGCCCCTTCTCCTCGCTGAACCTCCCCATGAAGCCCACTACGAAACCCCCGGGGAAAGTGGCGGCGGTGCTTTCGGGTGGGAGCCGATGCGGTGGATATCCCGTGGGGATCAGCCTCAATCTCGACTCCGGTATTCCAGCCGCGGCCAACATCCGGTGATAGAAGCGGCTGAGGACCACCACCCGCCGACACCTTTTCAACACCTGCCGGTCAAGCCACTCGTAAACGCGCTCCTTGAAATCTTTCCGCAGCAACCATCCATGCACCGTGGCAACCTGCGGAATCCCCCTGCGACGCGCCGCCATCGCGCCGTAGAAGTCGGCCTTGTTGCCAATTGTATGCAGCATCACCGCGCCTTCGCGGCGCAGCGCAGCGGCGGTCCTTCCCACCAGGCGCGGCGAGAACGCGCCCCGCACCTCTTCCACCCTTACCCGGATACCTGCCTGGCGGAACGCGTCCGCCACCACCCCGCGCCCCCGCAAGCGGTGTTCGCGGATGAAGAGCATGATCGGCTCACACCTGCCGGAATCGCGCAGCCCTGTCAGGAGATCCTGCACCGCCCTCTCGGCGCCGTAGGGGCGGTCACGCTCCTGCATAAGGAAGAAAACCTTCATCAACCCAACTCGCTGCGTCGTCCGCCGGTTTAGCGCTTGATCACCGCCTGCCGCCCCGGCATCCTGAGACGTGGCCCCGCAAACCGAAAAGCGATCCGCGGATGCATGCCGAGCGCATAGTTTCAGTTATAGTCGTAACCCTTAACGAGAGACAACATATTCCACGCCTGGCGGATGCTCTCCGCAACCAGAATCTGCCGCCGGGGGTGGCGCTGGAGACCGTCCTCGTGGACGGCGGCAGCTGCGACGGAACCCCGGCAGAGGCCGAGCGCTGCGGCTTCAGCCGCGTGATCGTGCTGCCCGGGGCCTCAATCCCCGAGTGCCGGAATGCCGGACTCGCCGCCGTGTCCGGAGAGTGGATCGGCTTTCTGGATGGTGATTGCGAACCGGCGCCCGACTGGATCCTGACCGCGGCACCCTATCTGCGGGAAAACGAGCCGGTCATGATCGGCTGGCCGGCCGAGCCGCCGCTGACTCGCACGTGGGTGCAGGAAGCGTGGCATCTGCACTGGCGCAGCAAGGGGACGCTGCGCAGCAAGGATCCCGAGCCGTTCCGGCTGATCACGACCCGCAACATGCTCTTCAACCGCCGGGCCCTGGACTTGATCGGTGGTTTCGACCAGGACCTGCCCACCGGAGAGGATACCGATTTCGCCCTGCGCGCCTGGGCGGCCGGCGTGCGTCTCACACCGGTGCCCCAGTTGCGCGTGATCCATCACGGGGAGCCCGCCACGCTGAGGGACTTCTTCCGGCAGCAGTTGTGGCATGCCAACCGGCGGGCTTACCGCAAGATCGCGCATGCCACCCGCCTGCGGCACGGCGGCCACGCCCCGCTCTACGCTGCGGTGTTCCTGGTGGCGCTGAGCATTGCAGCGGTGGGGGTCCTGGGGGCGGCTCTCACCGGCCGGCGGTGGTGGGCGCAGGCCGCTCTGGCGCCCGTGCTGCTGGCCGCGTTCGTACCGGCCCTGCTCACCTCGCTGCGTGCGCGCCGCCCGGGGATGTTGATTCCGCTGACCGTGGTCTACGCGCTCTACGGCACCGCCCGGGCTCTGGATCTGCTCGGCTTCGCGCGATGCAAGCGGAGTTGGAAAACCCGCTGACGCCGAGTGCGAGGCAATTATTGCGCCAGGATCTCTTCGAGGTCCTTTTCCGGGTCGGAGATCAAGCGCACCCCGTACTCCGTGGAGAGAATCCGCAGGATGTCCTCATTGACCCATGCGGGCAATATGGGACCCAGGCGGATATCACGGAATCCCAGAGCGAGTAAGCTCCAGAATATGGCCACCGCCTTCTGCTCCATCCACATCAGCAGCATACTCAGAGGGAGTTCTTCCAATTGGACTCCCAGTGCCTGGGCCAGGCCCTGGGCGATTTCAACGGCTACTATGGAGTCGTTGCACTGTCCCAGATCAATCAGCCGCGGGATGCCTTCGATTTCTCCCAGGTCCAGGTCGTTGATGCGGTATTTGCCGCAAGCCAGAGTGAGTACAATCGTGTCTTCCGGCAGTTGCTGGACGAACCTCCGGAAATATTCGTTCCTCCGGGTCGGAGAGTCACACCCCCCCACCAGGAAGAATCGCCGGATCCTTCCCTGCTGCACCAGGGTCCGGATCCTGTCCGCCAGGGCCAGCACGCTGCTTTTCCCGAAGCCCGTGACCAATGTGCGCGACCCGCTGGATTGCTCCAGCTCCGACAGACGGGAGGCCCGTTCCACCACCGGTCCGAAGTCGAAGTCCCGGATGTGGGTCACCCCCGGCAACCCGGTCACTCCGGTGGTGAACATCCGATCGCGGTAGGTCTCGCGCGGCGGCAAGACGCAATTGGAGGTTCCCACTATGGCGGCCGCATAGCGGGAAAACAGCTCCCGCTGGTCAAACCAGGCCCCGCCGAGGTTCCCCACCAGGTGGGGATATTTGCGCAGGCCGGGATATCCGTGGGCCGGAAGCATTTCGGAGTGAGTGTAGACGTTGATCCCGGTACCTTCGGTCTGTTTCAGCAACTCTTCCAGGGCTTTCAGGCTGTGTCCGGTGACTATTACCGCCCGACCTTTCCGGGTCCCGGTGAACACTTCGACCGGCGTGGGTTCGCCGTACGCCGCAATATGGGCCTCCTTGAGCAATCGCATCACCCGCAGGTTCATCCGACCGGCTTCCAACGAAAGAGATACAAACCGTGCGGGGTCGAAATTCACGTTGGTAAGCGTGCAATAGAATGCATCTGCCAGGAAGTGTTCGATCTCCGGGTCGCTGCGTGCCAACTCGCGGGCATGATGCAGGTAGGCCGAAATACCCTTGACGACGAAGAGCAGATTGTCCTGGAGCCGGGCGACCGTAGGAACCTTTCCGCAAACGCCGCTGACGGTGCACCCCCCGCCGCCGGCAGTCTGGGAACACTGGTAACAAAACATCCTCAGTTCGGGCATGCCGCTTTCCTCCTCTTCCGGCATTGCGGTTTTCGATCCGCCCCACGGTGCGGGTAAG
>DTYT01000350.1 GCA_012961745.1 Kiritimatiellia bacterium
ACTGACCGCAGCCCGGCGGCCCTGTCCCTGGCACGTGAAAACTCCGAACACCACGGTGCCGCCGGCCGGATATCGTTCCGGCGGGCGAATTTCCTTTCCGGGGTCGTCCCCGGCTCTCTGGACGCGGTGATAAGCAACCCACCGTATGTTCCCACCGCCGAATATCTGCGGCTTCCGAAGCAGATACGATCCCACGAGCCCCGCCAGGCGCTTGACGGCGGACCGGATGGTCTTGGGCCCACCCGCCGCCTGATCCGGCAGGCACGGCACGCCATCCGCTCCGGGGGACTGCTGCTGATTGAGATCGACTGCCGCCGAACGGCCGAGGTCACGAATATCATGGGAAGATATGGATTCCGCGACCTGTTCGTGGTAAAGGATCTGGCAGGACGCGATCGCGTCCTGGGGGGACGAAAAGTCTGATGAGGGCCCAACGGCGGCGCAGGAACGGCTTTCGCAGCGCGGCCTACATGGCGCCGGTATTTCTTCTGGCGGTGGCCGCTCTGATAATGCAGTACCGTTGGGTCCAGCGGAACCGCTACAAGTTCACTAGTCCCGCCCGCATCCGGATAATCCGCTGCGACCATTGTGGAGGCAGCGGTGAGGTCCGCACACCGGGAGGAAGACTGGAACCCTGTCCCATTTGTTTCGGCGGCGGCAGCCGCATCGTCAGGCGCTATTATGAAGAAGATCGGCTCTGCCCGGTGTGCGCTGGCATGGGGCGGATAATCAGTACCAACGGCATGGCCACCACCTGTCCGCGCTGCGGGGGCCGCGGGATGATACGTTCTTCGGTCGCCAGGGGAGGACGCTGAGCTTCCCACCGGAGTCTCCCCGGCTGCCCCCCCCCGCGCCTGCCGGAGTCCTCGAGCTATGGCGGCCTTACTCCTCGGTGGTGTTCCTGGGCTCCGAAGGGGACCGCGGGGATGCCGCGGCATGTTCCGAAAGCATGGTCATGATGGCCTTGATCTTGTCGTGTTTTTCCAACAGCTCGTTCCGCCGCTCTTCCTGTCGGGCCACTACGTGGGGGGGAGCCTGCCGGATGAACTCTTCGTTTTCCAGCTTCCGCGTCAGCCTCCGGAGATCTTCGGAGATCTTCTCCAGTTGTGTGCTCAGACGCTCAATCTCAGCGTCAACGTCTATCAGCTCTTCAATGGGCATGTAAACCATTCCCAGGCGGCTCAGCCGGCTCGGAAGCGCCTTTCGCGGCGAGAAACCGGAATCTATGCGCAGACTCTCGGCCCGCAGCAAGGCGGCGATCGAGGCAGCATCGTGCTCAAGCCGTCCGGCGGATTCCTTGTCCGCGGGCCGGACGATATAGGAAACCTTCTTGCTCGGCGGTATCCCGAAATCCGCCTTGAGTAGACGCGCCATCCGGATCAGGTCGTGTTTGGCTTCCACGTAGTTGGCCACCTCGGGGGTTACTTCCCACCGTCGCGCCAGTTCCTCGGGCGACAGGGCTTCCGGCCACGGAGCGACGACGATGCTCTCCGCCAGGGTGCGGTAGCCCATCTGCTGCCAGAGCTCTTCGCTGATGAAAGGCATTATGGGATGGAGCAAGCGCAGGGCGTTAGCCAGGACGTAGTGCAGTATCTTCCCCGTCTGGATGCGACGGGCCGCGTCGGCTTCCCGGAAGACCTGTTTGGAGTACTCCACGTACCAGTCACAGAACTGATGCCAGAAAAATTCGTGGATCAGACGGGCGCTGTCGTTGAACCGGTACCGCTCCAATGCGTCGGTACACTCCGCAATGGTGCGATGGAGCGTGGAGAGGATGTGCCGGTCATCCGGGCTGAGAATGGCGGGGTCGAGCTCCGGCTTGACGATATCCGCCGGCGGCTCGCCGGTTTGCATCTTCACATAACGGGCCGCGTTCCAGATCTTGGTAGCGAAATTGCGTCCCACTTCAAATTTCTCATCGGATATGTAGACGTCCTGGCCGGTAGCTGCCAGCCGGATGAGACTGAACCGCAGGGCATCGGCACTGTACTTGCGGATGATATCCAGCGGATCCACCGAGTTGCCCAGGCTCTTGCTCATCTTGCGGCCGATCTCA
>DTYT01000351.1 GCA_012961745.1 Kiritimatiellia bacterium
CCAAAGACCCACACCCAGGCTCTCCTCCTCGGCCACCCCCCCCTTCTCGGATGTGAAGAACACCCGGCCCAGTTCAAACAGCGCGCCGCCTTCGATCTGGCGCGATGCGTTGAGAGTCACACTCTCCAGCAGTTGGGGCAACAGCGACGTCCTCAACACCGCCTGCTCGCAGCTCAACGGGTTTTTCAATCGCACACGCCGGGAAGACCGCTCGGGATCCAGTTCGTCCAGCAGCGACTCTGCCGTCAGGCTGGAGTTCATGGCCTCCTGCAGTCCCAGCCCGACCAGCGCCCGACGTAATTTTTCCATCCGGGAAAAAGCGGAAGCACCGCTTCCCACCCAGGGTATCGAGGGGTCCCGGGTGGGAATGTGCTCCAGCCCGTGAATGCGGGCGACCTCCTCGATCAGATCCGCTTCCCGGGTGAGGTCCGCGCGAAACGACGGGACGATCACCTGCAAGCACCCGGAACAGACCGGCTTGACTTCCAGCCCCAGGGATTGGAGCACGCCGGCGATGCGGTCGTCGCCGATCTCCATGCCGGTAAGCGCGCGCACTCTTTCACACCGGCAGTCGAGGACCGCCGGCGCCCGCCGCCCCGGAAAGCAGTCCACCACCGACCGCGCCACCGCGGCGCCGCATATCCGCTGCGCCAGATAGGCCGCGCGGCGGCTGGCCCATTCCACCGCCTGGACGTCCACGCCCCTCTCGAAGCGGTAGGATGACTCGGATGCCAGGCTCAGGCGCTTGCTCCCCCGTCTAATCCGCACCGGATCGAATCCCGCACTCTCCAGCAACACCCGGGCGGTGGAAGGTCGTATTTCGGTCTCCTTCCCCCCCATGATCCCCGCTACCGCGACCGGCCCGCGGCCGTCAGCGATCACCAGGACCTCTCCATCCAGCTCCCGCTCCGCCCCGTCAATGGTGATGATCCTCTCGCGGGCACGGGCCCGCCGGACGGCAATCTCTCCGCCTTGCAGGCGATCCAGATCGAACGCATGCAACGGGTGACCGCATTCCATCAGCACGTAGTTGGTAATGTCCACCATGCTGTTCACCGGCCGGAACCCCGACAGCAGAAGCCGCCGCCGCATCCATAGGGGGGACTTCCCCACGCGTACCCCCCTCAGCACCCGGGCGGTGTACCGGGCACATCCCTCGGCATCTTCTATGCGTACCCGAATGAAATGTTCCGCCGGCGGGTCACTTTCCGTAACCATCGCCCCCGGCCGCGACAGCGGCACCCCGAACAGCGCACTCAGTTCGCGGGCGATTCCCAGTACACTCAGACAATCGCCGCGGTTGGGCGTGATCTCGAGTTTGAAAACCGCCTCCGGAGGGAATACCTCGCCGAAACCCGTTCCCGGCGCATAGCGCGAATCGACTTCCACCAATCCGCTGTGATCATCCGAAAGCCCCAGTTCGTCCTCCGCGCAAAGTAGACCCTCCGACCTCACCCCCCCGATCTCCCGCACCTGCACGCTCCTTCCCGACGGCAACCGGCCGCCCGCCCGCGCCAGGAAATAGCGCCGGCCCACTTCCACGCAGGGGGCGCCGCACACCACCCGGACATCTTGCCGGTGTCCGTCGTTGACGGAGCAGACCTTGAGCGCGGGGTCTTTGGGATGGGGAGTGACTCGTGTCACCTCGGCAACCACCACCCGGTCGCCCGGCGAACCTACGAGGTCTATTTCCTCCACTTCGGTCCCGGAAAAAGTCAGCCGCTCGGCGATCTCCGCAGCTCCCGCCTCCACCGCCACCCATTCCCTCAGCCAGCTCAGTGGTACCCGCATCCTCCCCTCCCGCCGCTACCACCCGAATTGCTCCAGAAAGCGCCGGTCGTTCTCGTAGAAAAGGCGAATGTCGTTGATTCCGAACATGATCATCGCGATGCGCTCAATGCCCATCCCGAAGGCGTACCCGGTGTATTCCTCCGGGTCGTAGTCGACCGCCTCAAGTACGCTGGGATCCACCATCCCCGCACCCGCGATCTCGATCCATCCGCTCCGCTTACACAAGCGACAACCCTTGCCGCCGCAGGCATGACAGGAAAAATCCACCTCCACGCTCGGCTCGGTGAACGGGAAGAAATGGGGACGGAACCTGACCTGCACCTTCCGCCCCATGAGTTCCCGGGCGAAAAACGCCAGATCGCTTTTCAGTTCCGACATCGAGACCCGCTTGTTCACGTAGAGCCCCTCGATCTGATGAAAATTGGTGCTGTGAGTCGCATCCGGGACGTCCCGCCGGTAGCACCGTCCCGCCGCCACGATCCTCACCGGAGGACGATGCCTTTCCATATGGCGCACCTGGACCGGGGAAGTGTGCGTCCGCAGCAGTCCCCCGCTTTCCAGGTAGAAGGTGTCCTGAATGTCCCGTGAGGGATGATCCTCAGGCGTGTTCAGAGCATCGAAATTGTAGTACTCGGTCTCCACGTCGGGCCCTTCGGCCACCTCGAATCCCAGCCGGCGGAAAATACCCACCGCCTCCTCAATCACCCGGCTCACCGGATGCCGTGTGCCCAGGCCCCGCCACGCCCCCGGCAAGGTATAATCAAACCGCCCTTCGTCCCGGACCTCCCCGCTGCTGAGCTGCCCCACCCGCTTTTCGATAAGCCCCGCCAGCTCGCGCTTGAGCTGGTTGAGCACTTTGCCCGCTTCCCGACGTTCCTCCGCCGGAAGCTGTCCGAGCTTCTTCAGCAGCGCCGGGATCTTCCCTTTCCTGCCCAGGTACGCGATGCGCACTTGCTCCAGCGCCGCCAGGCTCTCTGCCGCGGCGGCTTGCGCAAGAGCCCTTTCCCTGAGGCCCTTCAGTTCATCCGTTTCCACGCCCCCACCTCCGGCGCAGAATATTGAAACACTGCCCCCTATTAATCAACGCGTAAAGTCGACCACCGGCGCCGCCCGCGCACCGGCTGCGCCCACCCGAAGACCGCCTCCCGGTCGATGAAGATCAAAAACCGGGTCCCAACCCCCCCGTCTCCGCCTCATGCCCGCCTGGAACTTTTCATCCCGGAACTTCCAAGGCTTGGAACTTTTCACCCCGGAATCTCCAAGGCTTGGAACTTTTCATCCCGGAATCTCCAAGGCTTGGAACTTTTCACC
>DTYT01000352.1 GCA_012961745.1 Kiritimatiellia bacterium
AAGGCGCCGCCTTGGCGCCCGCGATGCAGTCGGCGCGGGTGCCGGTGAGAAGAACCCAGCCCAAAGTGGGAAGGAACGATCCTTGTCCGTGCGGGAGCGGGAAGAAATACAAGAAATGCTGCGGAGCTCGCCAGGCATAACTCCTGACGGGATGAAACTGGCGGCCCATAGGTTTCTTCCCCGGAAGTTAGGCCGGATGTACGCTGCTGTGCTGACCGGTATCCTGCTGGCGATGGCGTACCCTCCCTTCTCCCTGCCGTGGACCGCGTGGGTGGCCCTGGTGCCCCTTGCAGTGACGGTGCTGGTGCGGCCGCACCGCTCCTTTGCCACCGGATGGGTGGCGGGCTTCAGCTACTGGTTTCTCACGCTGACCTGGTTGCGGCACGTGACCATCGCTGGCTGGCTGGGGTTGAGTGCCTACTGCGCGGTGTATTTCGGGCTGTTCGCGTGGCTGGTTGCGCGACTCTTCGACGCCGCAGACTTGTCGCGGTGGCGGGCAGTGGCGTTCGTGTTTCTGGGGGCCACCTTTTGGTCCGGTTTGGAATTCCTCAGGGGGGTCCTCTTTACCGGATTCCCTTGGAATTACCTGGGAGTCAGCCAGTACCGGAACCTTCCACTGATCCAGACTGCGGCTCTCGGGGGCGTTTGTCTGGTCTCGTGGATCATTGCCTTGGTGAACATGGCCGGCTGCACAGTGCTGCTCCGGGCGAAGAACAGGGTCGGCCCGTGGCCGGATCCGGCAGCGGTCGGCGTAACGCTTCTTGCCGTAGTCGCGGCCTGGCTGTACGGGGGGCGGGTGCTGGCGGACGGGAATCTCCCGGCGGAGACCCTGCGCGTGGTGCTCGTACAGCCCAACGTAGCCCAGCATGTGAAGTGGGACGAAGAATTCGTGGACGATATATACGACAAGCTGGACCGGTTGACCCGGCGCGCCGCCGCGAGTAAACCGGACCTCATAGTATGGCCGGAGACCGCGCTGCCCGATTTCCTGCGCTTCAGCCGGCGGAGCTACAGTCTGGTCACTTCTTTGGTCGCTCAAGCCGGCGTCCGGTTGCTGGTGGGCACGATGGATGCGGACTGGGACACAAAAGGCTCCCCGGCGTACTACAACAGCTCGCTTCTGATCGGTCTCGACGGCGGCATTGAGGACCGCTATGACAAACAGCACCTGGTGATGTTCGGCGAGTACGTTCCGTTCGGGCGATGGTTGCCGTTTCTCCGGGCGCTGACCCCCTTGGAGGAGAGCTTCACACCCGGCCGTGATGGATCCCCGATCCTGGTCAGCCGAGCTATCCCCGCGGGGATACTGATCTGCTTTGAAGACACAGTGCCCGCGCTGGCCCTGAGGGCGGTGCGGCGGGGGGCCCGACTGCTGATAAACCAGACGAATGACGCCTGGTTTGATCCTTCTGCCGGTTCCTGGCAGCATCTGGCCAACGCGGTGTTCCGCTGCGTCGAGAACCGCGTGCCAGCAATACGCTGTACGAATTCGGGGGTTACTTGCGTCGTTGACGTATGGGGTCGCATATGCAAAGTTCTGGCGGACTCCCGGATGAATCCCCGGGTGGAGGGTGTATTGGATGTTGAGGTCAGGGTCCCCTGTCGGCTGCAAGCGACCCCTTACAGGCATACGGGTGATCTTTTCGGGGGTGTGACGGCGGCCACAACGGTGTTAGCGCTGGGGGCCGTGTCGGTCCGGGTACGGAGGCGAGGCGGCTATCTCGGACTAAGAGGGTAATCGTGCCCGTTAATTGAGGGAGGGATGTGGCGGTGATGGACGAAATACTTGAGAAGGTGAGACAGGTGCGCTCCCGGATTGAAGACATGCGGAGGTATCTTTGACGTTCCGGGTAGGCGGGAGCGGCTCGCAGACCTTGAGGCGCGGACTGCGCAGCCTGATTTCTGGAACGATACCAGGAGGGCGCAGCAGACCGTCGCCCGCATCCGTGCGCTGCGCGGTTTGCTGGAGCCTTTCGAGGAGTTGGAGCAGGGTATCACGGACGCCGAGGTGCTGGCGGAACTGGCAGCTTCCGAACATGATGCGGAACAGCGACAGGCCGTCTGGAATGAGATCGTTGCCTGTCTTGCGCGGCTGGAGCAGAAGTGTCGCCAGCTTGAACTGCGCTCCCTGCTCAGCGGCGAGCTGGATGCGAATAACGCGTACGTGAGCCTTCACGCCGGGGCCGGCGGCACCGAATCCTGCGATTGGGCGGCGATGTTGTTGCGAATGTATCGGCGGTATGCCGAGTCCCACGGATTCGGAGTGGCCATTATGGATATCCTCCCCGGAGAAGAGGCCGGAATACGGAATGTCACTTTCCTGGTAAGCGGACCCTATGCTTATGGCTACCTCAGGGGGGAACGGGGCGTGCATCGCTTGGTGAGAATCAGCCCTTTCGATGCGAACCGGCGCCGTCACACGTCATTTGCGTCGGTGGACGTGGTGGCAGAGGTGGACGAGGAGATACAGGTGGAAATCAACGATAGGGACCTGAGGATTGACACTTTCCGTGCCAGCGGGGCGGGAGGGCAGCACGTGAACGTCACCGATTCCGCTGTGAGGATCACGCATCTGCCCACGGGAATCGTGGTTCAATGCCAGGCGGAACGGTCGCAGCACAGCAACCGTGCCAAGGCGATGAAGATGTTGAAGGCCAAGTTGTATGACTACTACCGGGACCAGCGACGCAGGGAAATGGAAAGGTTTTACGGTGAAAAGGGCGAAATTGCCTGGGGGCGACAGATCCGCTCCTATGTTCTGCAGCCCTATACGATGGTCAAGGATCACCGGACCGGTGTACAGGTGGGGGATGTCCAGCGGGTGCTGGATGGTGACTTGGACGGCTTTATCGAGGCCTTTCTGAAACAACAGGTAAAGAATGGACGTACTGGCGGAAATCGTAGCGGCTAAGAGACGGGAGGTCGAACATTTGCGGCAGAGGACGTCCTTGGAAGGGCTCCGCCGGGCCGCTGGATTCCAGCCGCATCCTGACTTTGGAACTGCATTGCTCGGCGCGCGGGGCGGAATGGGGCTGATTGCCGAGATCAAGCAGCGCTCGCCCAGTCGGCCAGTGATACGTGCCGATCTACGACCCGGCCAGGTGGCCGCCTCCTATCAGCGTGCCGGGGTACAAGCCGTTTCGGTGCTGGCTGACCGAAAGTATTTCGGAGGGGGCGAAGATGTATTTCGCAAGGTCCGGGAGGCCATCGATCTGCCGCTGCTGTACAAGGAGTTTGTTGTTGATCCGATCCAAGTCTGGCATGCGGCGGCGCTAGGCGCCTCGGCGGTGCTGCTGATTGCGGCCTTGCATCCCACCGAACACCTGAGGCGGCTGGTGGAGGAATGCAGGGAGGCGGATCTGACGGCCCTGGTGGAGGTACACGACGAATCCGATCTTGACCGAGCGTTACAGGCGGGGGCTTTCTGCATCGGCGTCAACAACCGCGACTTGAGTACCTTGAAGGTGGACATGGCGGTAACCCGCAGACTGGTTCCCCAGATACCATCCGGGCATGTGAAGATCAGCGAGAGCGGGATATCCAGTCCGCATGTGGTTCGCGAGCTGGTGGATTTGGGGGTTCAGGCGGTACTGGTGGGGGAGCATCTGCTCAGGCAGCCCGACCCCGGCAGGGCCGCCGAGGAGCTGATGCGGGAGGTATGGGGATCTTCGTAAAGATTTGCGGGTTGGCGTCGGCTGCGGACGTGGAGCGCGTAGCCGAGCTCTCTCCCGATGCAATGGGATTCGTTTTCTGGTCCCGTTCTCCGCGGGCGGTAAGGGTATCCGACGTAGCCGAATGGGTGAGGGGGTTGCCGCGTTCCATCGTGCGGGTGGGCGTATTTGTGGATGCATCGCGCCGGGATATTGAGCGCGTCATGCATGCTGCCGGGCTGGATGTGGTGCAACTGCACGGGAACGAGCCGCCGGGACTGTGCAGAAGCCTTCCGTTTGGCGTGTGGAAGGCGGTGCATTTGAAAAAGGAGGAGCACGGCTTTCCCTGGAGGGAATACCGGGTTGACGCTTTTCTGGTCGACAGCTACAGTGCGGGGATGCCCGGGGGCACTGGTGTGAGGTCTGACTGGGATGGCGCGCGCCGATTCATCAGGGAGGTTAGTCCCCTGCCGGTGATACTGGCTGGCGGTCTGAATCCGCAGAACGTGGCCTCGGCCATCACGGAAGTGCGCCCCTGGGGCGTGGATGTCAGCAGTGGAGTTGAGTCGGGACCCGGCAGGAAGGATATCCGCAAGGTGGAGGATTTCTTGAGGATATGCCGCGCCTTGTGACAGGACCGGATCGCCGGGGGCATTTCGGACCTTACGGGGGGATATATGTCCCCGAAACACTGGTTGCTCCGCTCGAAGAACTTGAACGCGAGTATCGTAAGGCGCGGCGTGACCCTGCATTCCGCCGGGAGCTGAGCTGCTATTTGCGGGAGTATGCCGGCCGTCCCACGCCGCTTTATCTCGCCCGGCGAATGACCGAAAAGCTGGGAACGGCAAAAGTCTACCTGAAACGGGAGGATCTCTGCCACACCGGTGCCCACAAGATTAACAATTGCTTGGGTCAGGTACTGCTTGCGCGGCGAATGGGGAAACGGCGGGTGATAGCCGAGACGGGGGCTGGTCAGCATGGCGTAGCCACGGCTACCGCGGCCGCGCTGTTTGGGATGGAGTGCGTCATCTACATGGGAAAAGCGGACATGGAGCGCCAGGCGCTGAACGTATTCCGCAT
>DTYT01000353.1 GCA_012961745.1 Kiritimatiellia bacterium
ATGGGACTGGATCCCCGGATTGGATCGAGCTTCCTGCGCGCCGGTGTCGGATACGGCGGCTCGTGCTTCCCCAAGGACGTGGACGCATTCGTGCATCTGGCGGATCAGATGGGCTACGATTTCCGCCTGCTGCGGGAAGTTCAACGGATCAACCAGAGCCAGCGGGAACATCTCCTGCGCAGGATCCGGCACGAATTGTGGATCATCCAGGACAAGATCATCGCCGTTTACGGATTGGCCTTCAAGCCCGGTACGGACGATATCCGGCAGGCGCCGTCGCTCTACTTCGTATCCGAGCTGCTCAAGGAGAAGGCCCGGTTGCGTCTTTGGGATCCGGTGGCCGTGGATAGGTTCCGCGAAGGCTATCCGGACCTGGATTACTTCAAGGATCCCCTGGAATGCGCCACGGACGCCGAGCTGCTGCTGATTCTTACCGACTGGCCCCAAATCCGGGAATTGGACCTCTCGCGGCTGAAGGAAGTGATGAAATGTCCGGTGATCGTTGACGGGCGCAACATGTTTGATCCGGAGACCATGCGCCGGATGGGGTTCGAGTACTCCTGCGTGGGAAGACCGTAGCAGCGCTTCTGGCTTTGCATGCTTCTATGGGTCATTCGGCCTGCCCCAGCGATCTCTCCAGCTGGCGCAAGCGGGGATGCGCGGGAACCCACCGCCGGACGCGAGCAGCCGCCTCCCGGCTGGCTTCCATTCGTCCGGCCAGATAGAAGGCCCAGGCATGGCGGATGTCCAGTTCCACCCGATCGCGGGGATCGGCCACGCCCAACAGACGGCTGTTCGAGAGCACCAGCAGGACCGCCAGAAGCGCCCCCATCCGCAACCGCTCGCCTCGGGTCGCCACTGCAAGATGCCGCACTCCCGCCAAGGCGAGAATGATCAGGCCGGGCACCAGCGGCAGCCGCAGCCGCTCGTTGACGAAAAAGGCGATCACCGTGGCCGCATAGGACAGGATAAAGAGGGAGACTGCAGCCATACGGCGCCGGCGAAAGCCCGCCACCGCCAGACCCAGTATCCCCAGCGGCCAGATGACTCCATTGAAGGGCAGCCGGGCCAGAATGCGGAGGGGCCAGCCCACACTTCGATCCATCAGCTCCATGTCGAACGTACTCGAAATCCGGTACCCATTAACCAAGTAGTAGCCCTTGCGCAGGAGCAGCACCGTCTCTCTTATCGGATGTTCCCGTACATAGCGCCATACCAGTCTTAGATAGCGCCGCTGATATTCCGAGGGCGGCAATGCTGTCGAAATTCCAGCCCTCCGCAACGCTCGTTCGGATGCCCAGACGGTCTTGCCGTCGCTCTCCGGATTGTTGCCGACGAATAGGTTGTATCCCCCGAGGGGACTGAGGGGGACCAGCCCGCCAGAGCGCCTGAAGGAGGTGTAAGCCACCGGCCCGATCACCAGCCATGCCCCCACCGTGAATGCTAGCATGCCTCGGAGATCTGGCCGGCGGGGCGCGCGGGGCCACGCCAGGCACCAAACCGCCCAAGCCCCCAGTGACGGTATCATCGTCGGTCGGGTTATAGTGGCCAAACCAGCCAAGAACCCGGCAGCGGCCCTTGATACGGTGCAGCTGTATCTGCACAGGAAGTACATCGCAGTAGTTGCCAGAAAACTGAACAGGGTTGCCGGAACAATCTGGGTGCAATAAACGATTGATGACCAGTACACCGCAAAGATCAGACCGGCCGCCAGACCGGCGATCGCACCGAGCAGAGTGCGAGCGATTGCATAGACCAGCAGCGCCGTCGCGGCGGACAGAAGAGCCTGGGTGACGCGGAGCACAATCTGCTGCCCGCCGCCCCACCGAAATACCGCGGCCACAAAATGCGCGTAGAGCGGCGCCCGCCAGACCGTTTCCACCGCTTCCCCCGCCGCCAGTCTGCGCGCGGTCTGAACGTATTCCAGTTGATCCAGGATAGGGCAGCAGGCGAAATCTCCCCCCGAATAGTCGAGGACCGCAAGCAGCCGCAGGACCACGGCCACCCCGATTACCAGCGCGGCCGGTCGCACAACAAGCAGTCCCACCCCATTGCGCGGACCCTGACGCGGTGGGTTCATGCCCCGACAGCGTAATTCACCATGCCGGGATTTGTCCATCCTCCCGAGTCAAGGATCAATATTGACTTCCCACCGCATCCTGCTAATTTGTTCGCTTGTCACGATGCCGTTTGTTCTGAAGGGAGTGATTACGACGCCCATCGCAGAAGTCAGGCTCAAGAAGGGTGAGTCCGTAGACCGCGCAATCAAGCGGTTGAAGAAGAAACTGGACAAGGAAGGCATCATGCGGGAAATCCGCATGCACCGCCATTACGAGAAACCCAGCGAGCGCAGGCGCCGTAAGGCGGCCCGGGCCAAGGCCCGGGCCCGAGGGTGACGGCCCTGTCATCGTCCGTGAAAACAGGCGGCTGTATGTCGTCGCACTTGGTCAGTGGACCGTCGGCCGGCGTGCCTGCTGCAATGTCTGATGGAAATCGGAATCTCCACCCGCTGGAGCGCCTTCCGGCATGCTTCCGGTGAAAATCTGGCAGCGGAACTGGCTGAACTGGGATTCAGGACGGTGGAACTGGGCTATGACCTGCGCGCCGAGCTCGTGCCCGGCATCCAGGCAGCCGTCCGTCAGCAGGTGCTGCGCGTTGCAAGTGTGCATAATTTCTGCCCGGTACCTCCCAACGTGTCGCGTGGCCATCCCGAGCTTCACTCGCTGTGCGCCCTTGACGAGGACGAACGGCAGCGCGCGGTGGAACACACGATCCGGACCGTGCGCTTCGCCGCGGAGATGTCCGCGGCGGCGGTTGTGGTTCACGCCGGCCGGGTAAGGCTCCCGGCCATGACCGAACGGCTGGCGGCCCTGTATGAGCGCGGGCTGCGGTTTCAACCGCGTTACGAGAGGTATAAGCTTTCCCTGCTGGAGAAAAGAGAGCGGCGTTCGGGACGCTATCTGGACCAACTGCGCCGGTCGCTGGAACAGATGATACCAGTTCTGGAGCGGGAATCGGTGACACTGGCCCTGGAGAATCTGCCGACGTGGGAAAGCGTGCCCACCGAGCTGGAGATGGAAACCATATTGAGGGAATTCGCCGGCAAGAGGATAGGCTACTGGCATGATCTGGGCCACGCGCGTGTCAGGGAGAATCTGGGTTTCATCAGTCACCTCCGCTGGCTGGAGCGATTATCCTCGGGGGTGGTCGGGATACATATTCACGACGTACTACCCCCCATCTATGACCATCTGGTACCGCCACGGGGAGAGGTCCCCTTTGAGCAGTTCAAAAACGTTGCAAAAACAGTATCGCGCCGGATAATGGAGCCCGCACCTTCCACCCCAGCCCAGGATGTCGTGGCCGGGAGGCAGTATCTCGAGAAGGTTTGGGGCGGGCAAAGCTGAAAGGCAAGGATTATATGAAAAGGGCACTTATCACCGGAGTCACCGGACAAGATGGGTCCTATCTGGCGGAGCTGCTGCTTGGAAAGGGATACGAGATCCACGGCATGGTACGGCGTGCTTCCACGGAAACCTTCGAAAGGATCGTGCATATAAAGGATCGTATCGTTCTTCACCAGGCGGATCTTCTGGACCAGCTTTCCCTCATCCAGCTCCTGGACACCGTCCAGCCGGATGAAATCTACAACCTGGCCGCCATGTCTTTCGTGCCTACCTCCTGGACCCAACCAGTGCTCACTGGCGAGTTCACGGGCCTCGGAGTCACACGCATGCTGGAGGCCATGAGGCTGGTCTGCCCCGGCGCGCGCTTTTACCAGGCCTCCAGCAGTGA
>DTYT01000354.1 GCA_012961745.1 Kiritimatiellia bacterium
GAAGTAGGACAGGAGATGGCCCAGGGGAAGGGTTACAGCACTATTCTCCGGGAGATTGTTCAATCTACCGATGATGGAAGTGGTGCTGCAGCAATCCGGGCCCGGGACACCTCTTCTGGTGACGAGCCGGCTATCCGGATCAAGACGCGTAGAGGCAGGCCGAAGTCCGAGGCATAGAGTCCTATCCCTCCTAACTTCAGCCGGTTCATTTTTCGAGATCCTCTATTGATTCAACTTTGGTTGCCGAGACCAACCTGTCGCCCCGGGAAAGATTAATCAGGCGTACACCCTGAGTATTACGCCGGATGGTGCGTATGTCCGAAACCGGTATCCTTATCATCTGGCCGCGGGTGGTTATGAGCATCACTGCATCGCCGTCGTGAACCGATAGTGCGGAAACCACCCGCCCGTTGCGGGCAGAAGCCCTTATAGCGATTACCCCTTGACCGCCACGATGCTGAATCGGGTACTCACTGAACGCGGTGCGCTTGCCGAAGCCGTTCTCGGTCACCACCAGCAAGGTGGCGTTCCGATGAGCGATCTCCAGTCCTACGACGCGGTCCTTATTGTCGGCCAGCCGGATGCCACGGACACCGTGTCCGGTGCGGCCCTGCGGGCGCAGGTCGCTTTCACTGAAACGGATGCTTTTCCCGTTGCGGGTTACCAGGAGGATATCATCGGAACCCGTGGTGATATCCGCCCCTATAATAGTGTCGTTCCTATAGATTGCCATGGCAATGATTCCGCCTGAACGGGGACGGGTAAATGCCGTCAGGGGGATCCTTTTGATCAGGCCACGGGCGGTCGCCATGACCAGATAGAGGTTCTTGTCGAAGTTGCGCACGTTGATCATCGCAGCCGGCTTCTCGTCCGGGGGGATGCTCAGCAGGTTGACGATAGCCTTACCCCGGGCTACGCGCCCGACCTCGGGAATCTGGTACACCTTGATCCAATGCAGCCGGCCGGTGCTGGTCAGTACGAGGAGATAGTCATGGGTGGAGGCGGCGAAAACTTGCTCGACGTAGTCGGCTTCCCTGGTCTCCATTCCCTTGAGTCCTTTTCCGCCCCGGCGCTGCTGCCGGTACACCGAGACCGGCGTGCGCTTGACATAACCTCCATGGGTGATGGCGATGACGCAGGACTGGTCGGCGACCAGGTCTTCCATGTCCAGTTCGCCCTCCTCGGCGGCGATCTCGGTCCTGCGTTCATCGGCATACGCGTTGCGGATCTCGATCAGGTCGTCCTTGAGCAGCCCGAACATCTTGCGTTCGCTGGCGAGCAGATCCCGTAGGTAGTTGATGCGCTTGATCACTTGGACGTATTCTTCTTCGAGCCTGTCTCTTTCCAGCCCGGTCAACTGGTAGAGTCGCATATCCAGTATGGCATCGGCCTGCGTCTGGCTCAGGCCGTACCGGGAGATGAGCCTGTCACGCGCCGCCTCGCGGCTACGTGACTGCCGGATGATCCGGACTACGGCCTCAAGGTGATCGAGGGCGATTTTGAGTCCCTCTAGGACATGGGCACGGGCTTCGGCCTTTTCCAGTTCATACTCTGACCGCCGCGTGAGGACCTCGAAGCGATGTTTGACGAAGCACTCCAGCAGTTCCTTGAGATTCATGGTCCGCGGGCGGCCATGGTCAATGGCTAGCAAGATCGCGCCGAAGGTGGTCTCCAGGGCAGTATGCTTAAAAATATTGTTGAGAACGACACGTGGGATAGCATTTTTCTTCAATTCGATGACAACCCTCATCCCTTCTTTATCGGATTCATCGCGGATGTCGGAAATACCCTCGAGTTTCTGCGACTGCACCAGCGATGCGATCTTGGTGATCAGCGCGGCCTTATTCACCCCGAAAGGGATCTCGGTTACTATGATGCTCTGACGGCCGCGATCATCTTCCTCGATAACCGCCCGGCCACGCACCTTGATCAGCCCCCGGCCGGCTTCGTACATGCTCCGGAGCGGGGCGGTTCCACAGATTATCCCGCCCGTGGGGAAATCCGGGCCCTTGATGAAGCGCATCAGATCACCAGTGGTGCAGTCCGGGTTGTCTACCAGATGAATGATAGCATCGACCACTTCGCCCAGATTGTGCGGGGGGATGTTGGTCGCCATGCCCACCGCGATCCCTGTGGCACCGTTGACCAGAAGGTTGGGAAAGCGGGCAGGCAGCAC
>DTYT01000355.1 GCA_012961745.1 Kiritimatiellia bacterium
AAGCGGGTTGACCTTTCGATGAATCCCAGGTCGAGATCCCACCCCACACCCAACCATCCATTTTGGCCGGAATTGTATCGTCGTCGCTATCCGGATCTGCGGGATCCAGCCCTTCACGGGTCAACTCGGCCATATCGTCCAGCCCATCATGGTCTGCATCCTGCGGGGCATTGGTCGGCACTGCAACGACGCGGTAAAACAGCTGGTCGAACTGTGCCACTATACCCGGATCCGCCCAAACATTACTCAAACCGTTACCCAGAATGACATCCCGGAGCCAAGTCCACGGTCCGCGTATGTCGGTGGCTGCCCAGATCTGGAAATAGCGCTGAGTGTCGGCCGGCCAACACAGCCGGATCGTCCCGGTGCCATCAATAACGGAACTGAGACGCCTGCCGGGGAGGACACTCAAGCATGCGTCGTCCCACATGACCGCCTGATGATGTCCGCCATTGATGAAGCCTCCGCCGCCGAATTTCACCGTGATTCGGGAAAGAGATATTGTCGGCACAATGGCCTCCACCGCAAGAGGCACCCATTGCTCGGAATGGGAGACCAGCCGGTTATAGACCTCCGCCCGAACGGTCTCCACGGCGGTGTCCGAATCAGCGGTGTACATTTCAATCTGGATCCAGGCTTCCTCCTTGGAAGAAATAAAGTTGGACTCGGCCAATCCCCAGATTGAAAAAAGCAGCCGGTCGCCCGGATCGGGGGACAGGGATACATCCTGCCAGCATCCACCCCACGCCCCGTCGTTCCAGGTCCAGAAGGCCACACCGTTGCTGCCCTGACGGGACGCCCAGAATTCCTGGCCGCACCACCCGTAACATCCCCAGGAATCCGGCCACGCACCGTGTGCGGGACCATGCTCGAATCCGGGATTGAGTAGGAGATTCTCGGATCCCGCCGGTAGAGCTGCTGCCACCAGGAATACGGCTATCGCCCCGACCTTCATACAGATCCAGATGTATTCTAGGGGTCTTCTGTCATTCGTCAATCGCTAAGTCAATCCACCTGCGCGGCCGCGGGGCCGGTATCCTCGGCCGCTGGCTGGTGTTGACATGGTGAAAATAGATATCATTATAGTTTGTAAATGATCAGGCCCCGACAGAAGGCCAACGTGTACCACGCGGTGGAAAACTTGGCTTCGCATCCCACTGCGGATGAAGTGTTTGCTCATATGCGCGGCACATCTCACCGAATCAGCCTGGCAACCGTGTACCGGAATCTCGAGGCGCTGGTCGCGGAAGGAAAGCTTCTGCGGCTGCCCACGATTCCCCGCAGATATGACCACCGGACCCAAAGCCATACCCACGTGATATGCCGGGTTTGTGGCCGCGTTGAGGACCTTTTTAGCCTTGGAGACTGCCTCAAGGGATTGGAGCGCGAAGCCGCCGGTAAAGGGTTTGTTGAGGTGAAGGCCATCGCCCAAGCCTGGGGACTATGTGCCCATTGCGCGAGGAATCAGGGAATTTGAGAACTCACCGCCCGCGTGGGGCGACATGCTGGTCCGCCGCCGGGCAGGTGACCGAACCGGAGGGGTAAAGACCGCAGTAGAGAACAAGGAGACCGAACCATGCAGAAGATGACCGAGCAGAACATGCAAGCCGCCTTCGCCGGCGAGTCACAGGCGCACATGCGCTATCTGATTTTCGCTGGCGTGGCAGAGAAGGAAGGCCGGCCCAATGTCGCCCGCCTATTCAGGGCTATCGCCTACGCGGAACAGGTGCACGCGGGAAATCACCTGGAGGCCCTGGGCGCGATTGACAGCACCGTCGGGAATCTGGAGCAGGCGATCGGCGGGGAGACGTTCGAAGTGGAACAGATGTATCCCGCCTAGGATGCGGTCGCAAAGCTTCAGAATGAGTCCGCGGCCCAGAAGTCAATACACTACGCCATTGAGGCAGAGAAGATTCATGCCGACATGTACCGCAAAGCCAAGGAGGCCGTGGTCAAGGGGCAGGACATGGAACTGGACGCCGTATTCATCTGCCCGGTATGCGGATACACCGTGGAAGGGGATGCCCCCGAGTTCTGTCCGATCTGCGGCGCGAAACAGGCAGAATTCAAGAAGTTCTGAGCCGCCGGACGCGGTCGCAAAAGCGCGGGATGCCTCCCGGGGCGTCCCGCGCCCGCTCCCGGGGATCTAGTCGAAGGCTCCCTTGAGCAGTTCGGTTCCCATATCCTGTGGACTCTGCATCTTACGCACCGACTCGAGAAACTCACTCAAGTTGAGAATCTCCTCCAGCACAATGAAACGGGCGATGTGCTGATAGCGGACAGGCATATTGAGTATCACCCGCCGATCGTCCTGGATTATGGTGAAAGAAATATCCTCCTTGCGGATCTGCCATGTGGGCGTGTCGGTGTGGAGGCGGTGGACAAAATACTCCTCGGCGCGGAAGGCCCGGTTTATGCGCGAGACCAGGAATTCCGCCAATTCCGCGGAGGGGAGTTCAAGTGTCACAGACTGGATCTCCTCTTCCGGCTTCTCTCGCACTGCAACGCGGAGTCCGGATCCTCCCTGGAATGCCCAGACAATCAGGGGAGGGGCCACAAGCGTAGAAAGCATGGTAAGGGAGACCGCAATTCCAAACACCTCGGGAGAGATGATGTTCGAGGAAAGTCCGATCCCGGCGACTATCAGGGCTACTTCGGCACGAGAAATCATTCCGGCACCGACTCGGATGGCCCCGCGGAGATTGAATCCCGTGAACCAGGCCGGTATTCCGCAGCCGAGGATCTTGGCAGCGATACCCGCCAAGCCGAAAACCATTGCTCCCAGCCAGACGCCCTTGACTGCGGAGAAGTCGACCAGCATGCCCATGACGCAGAAAAAGATGGGGATGAGGAAATCATAAAGCGAGCGCAGGCGTTCTTGCAGCTCGTAGGCGATGTCGGTCTGCGCCAATGAAAGACCGACGATATAGGCACCGATAATCATGGCCAGACCGGCCATTTCCGAGAGGCCGGCGACCAGAAGTGCCAAGCCGACGCAGACCGAGGCGATGGTCGTCATGGAATGGAGTTTCTTCAGAAGCTGGGTCAACCGTCTTGCGAGGAGCAGTCCGGCGGCCGTAAAGAATATCCAGAACCCCATGGCCTTGGCGCCGATAGAAACAATGTGACTCCACTCGGCGGCAGTCTGCGTACCCTGAGCGCGGCTTACAGCGACCACGAGCGCCAGCACGACGATGCCCAAAACGTCATCGAATACCGCAGCGGCCAATATGGTCACGCCTTCGGGAGATCCCATTTTTTTTCGCTCGGACAACAGGCGGGCGGTCAACCCGACCGAGGTTGCGGTCGCCACGGTGCCCAGGAAAAGTGCGGAAGGGGACAGGAAGCTGTCAGCAATGCCCAGCAAAACGGCCGCGACGTCTCCAATTGCAAAAGCGGCAACTATGCCGCCCACCCCCACCGCGAGCCCGGAGACGGAGTAGCGCAGA
>DTYT01000356.1 GCA_012961745.1 Kiritimatiellia bacterium
GGGTAACTCATCCCGCGGCGTCCGGCGGGCGCCAGCCAGGAAAAGAGCTGTGGCGGCATGCAAGGTATGTTTGCCATAGCGACCGTTGACCTCATCCATCACCTCGCATATCCGCCGCAGCTTCTCCACTCTGACCGGATCGGTAAACAGATCATACTGCACGCGGCGCGCTTCGCTCAGCTTCTCCAGAACCACCGTGGTGGAACGATACTCCTCTCCGGGAACGTAAAGCCGCTCGAAGAGACGTCTTACCAGCGGAAGCATCTCCTGAGGGGCGAAAGTGGGCCGACTCAAATCGGCCTGCAACCCCTCCTGAAAGAAATCCTTCCGGCGCAGCATCACCGTGACGCGGCGGGCACACAGTCCGTGACGCCGTAGTTTGATACACGCCGATTCCACGTTCCGCACCAACCGGGCATACACATAGTCCCGATCCGCAGAAGGCGCCGTAAACGTCTTGCACTTGCTCACCGAGGTCCGAGGGGCGCCGTCCGCCTCCGGGTTCACCTCGTAGACCACCTCACCGCGCAATTCCTTCCGGATCTCCCGCCCGACTTTCCCCAGCAGCCTGCCCACCCACCATTCCGGCCGGAGAACCAAATCCCAGGCGGTTTCCACCCCCTGCTTGCGCAACAACTCGCTGGCGTTGGGACCGAAACCCCAGATCTTCTCCACGGCGATCTGGGGGAGAAATCCATGCAGCTCATATCCCGGAACCACCGTCAAGCCCCGCGGCTTGCGGTATGCGGACGCCAGCTTGGCCAGGCTCTTAGTCAGACTCACCCCCACCGAAACAGTGATATCCAGCTCCTTCTCTATGGCCTGCTGTATTCCACGCGCAATCCCTGCATACGAAGTGCGATACAACCGGCGCAGGCCGGTAAGATCCGCAAACCCCTCGTCAATCGAACTTTCCTCCACCATCGGCGTAAACCGGCGCACGATCTCGAACATTCTCCGGGAATACAGGCTGTAAGTCTCGTAGTCGCTGGGCAGCACCACCAGCTCCGGACACTTCCGCCGCGCCTCCCACAGTGGAACTCCCCGCCTTATCCCCAACCGCTTGGCCTCGTAGCTGGCACAGGCGATGATCCCCCGCTCCTTGCCCGTCACCACCGGCCTCCCCTTCAGTTCCGGGTGAACCGCCTGCTCCACCGAGCTGAAAAAGGCGTCTCCATCAATATGAACCACCGCCCGCGGAAAGGCCTCCCGCACTAAAGGCACCGAGCCTCTCTCCCGCTTCGCGTTCATCTTCCGACTGCCCCCGCGTGGAACGACCGCCGCGGCGGCGGCGCACTTCCAAACCTTGGAACTTTTTCTCCCAAAATTTCCAAAGCTTGGAAGTTTTGCACTGCAAATCTCCAAAGCTTGGAAGTTTTCCTCCCGAAATCTCCGAACCTTGGAAATCCCGCCGGCTGCGTCCCCCCTCCTCAGCGGTACTTGCGGATCACCGCCCGCACCACCCCGCCGATCACCAGCGACTCCCGGGGACGAATCCGCCGGTATCTCCGGTTGGCCGGCTCCAGATACACCCCCTGCCGGTCCCGACCGAAATACTTCAGGGTCCACTCCCCGTCCACCTGGGCGACCACAATATCATTCCCGCGCGGCTGGGCCCCCTTCTCTACCAGCACCAAATCCCCGGGCAAAATTCCCGCCTCAACCATGGAATCCCCCGTCACCTCGAGCAGAAAGGTCGCCTCCGGTTTCCCCACTAGAAATTGCTCCAGACTCAGCGTGTCCACCAGCTCCTCCTCCGCCGGCGAAGGAAAACCCGCCTGCACCGCCCCCAGCAGCTTGATCCCCCCCACCAGCTTCTCGGTCCACGCCAA
>DTYT01000357.1 GCA_012961745.1 Kiritimatiellia bacterium
CCCACGATGCTGACGCAATCCGCCGCTGCGACTGCCTCGGCAATCTTCCGCGTCCCTTCGGCGAAGGGCTCCATTTCAAAGCATCCCATCGGCCCGTTCCACACCACCGTGCGCGCCTCCGCGATGCGTTCGCGGAATTCTCGGCAACTCTGCGGCCCAATATCAAGACCCCTCCACCCCTCCGGAATCTCGCGGCCCACAACTCGTGTGTTCGCGTCCTCGGCAAATCTGTCGGCAACCACATTATCCACCGGAAGCAGCAATTCCACGCCCCGCTTCTCGGCCGCTGCCATGATCTGTCCAGCCAACTCGATCTTGTCCTCCTCAACCAGCGAGTCGCCGGTCGGCAATCCTCTCGCCCGGTAGAAAGTGTAGGCCATCCCGCCTCCGATCAGCAAGGTATCCACCTTCCCCAGCAAATTGCTAAGAACATCTATCTTGCCGCTGATCTTCGCCCCACCGATAATGGCAACAAAAGGCCGCTCCGGCGCAGCCAGCGCCCGTCCCAGATACTCAATTTCTCTCTCCATGAGGAATCCCGCCACCTTTTCTTTGAAGAAGGTCGGGACGATCGCCACCGAGGCATGGGCTCTGTGCGCGGTACCGAAAGCGTCGTTGACGTACAGGTCTCCCAGAGACGCCAGCTCGCGAGAGAATTCGATCTGGCGCTGGGTCATGTCAGCCTTGGCCGCCCGCCGCGCTTCCTCCGACGCTCCCTCCGGCAATTTGACCTTGCCCTCCTCTTCCGGATGGAATCTGAGGTTCTCCAGTAGGAGCACCTCGCCGCGCTGCAAGAGGGAAGCCGCCCTCCGGGCGTCCTCCCCCACACAATCCGATACGAATCCAACCGGCTTGCCGAGCAGCTCGCCCGTCCGCCTCGCCACCGGTTTTAGACTCAATTCATCGACCGGTTTGCCTTTGGGACGGCCCAGGTGACTCATCAAGACCACCGACGCACCTCTTTCCAGCGCGTATTGAATGGTCGGTAAGGCCGCCCGTATGCGCGTATCGTCATCCACGCGTCCCTCCTTCAGCGGGACGTTGAAGTCTACGCGCATCAGCACCCGGCGGCCCCCCAGCGCCACATCCCTGACGGTCTTCTTCACCTTCGGTGCCTCCGGGGTAAGGCCAGTATCACCGCATCACCCCCCCATGCGGCGCATGAGATCGACGCATCGGCAGGAATAGCCGTACTCGTTGTCATACCAGGCGACCAGCTTCACCATTCGCTTCCCGATCTTCATCGTGCTTCCCGCATCAAATATGCAACTGTGAGGGTTGCCCACCACATCACTACTCACCAGTGGATCCTCGGTGTACTCCACAATGCCTTTCATGTCCCCGTCCGCCGCCATCTTGACCGCATCGTTTATCTCCGCGACGGAGGCATCCTTTTTCAGGTTGCATACCAGATCCACCACCGATCCGTCCGGCGTGGGGACGCGGATGGCTATACCGTTCATCTTTCCGCTCAATTCCGGGATGACCAAACCGATCGCTTTCGCCGCTCCCGTGGAAGTGGGAATGATATTCAGACCTGCAGCCCGGGCCCGCCGCAAGTCCTTGTGCGGGAGATCGAGCACGCGCTGGTCATTGGTATAGCTGTGGATCGTGGTCATCAAACCTTCTTCGATACCAAAGGCCTCGTGAATTATCTTGGCCAGGGGCGCAAGGCAGTTGGTGGTGCATGACGCATTAGATATTATCCTTCTGTCCCCAGCGACTTGATCATCATTCACTCCCAGAACCACTGTAGCGTCCACGTCGTCGGGAGACTTGGCAGGCACACTCAGTAGGACCTTCTGTGCACCTGCCTTCAGGTGAAGCTCGATCTTGTCCCGGGTGCGGAATACGCCGGTGCTTTCCAGCACTATTTCGGCTCCCAGATCACCCCACGGAAGTTCCGCCGGATCGCGGTGCGCTGACACCGGTATGCGCTTGCCATCAACTACGATGGCCTCTCCCGAAACCTCCACCCGGCTGCGGAATCGGCCATGAACCGAATCATACTTCAACAGATGCGCCAATGTGGCGGCATCCGTGATATCATTGATGCCCACCACTTCGAAGTCGTCCCGTTGGTGCAGGATGCGGAACACTACCCTTCCGATCCTTCCGAAGCCGTTGATCCCAATCTTGATGGCCATGATATCCTCCTTACCTCGATAACCGTACGCCGGTTACGGCCTCGCCCTCCGTGTCCCGAAATGAACGCTGAAAATTACCTGACCACTCAGGGGACGTCAACAGGAACGTCGCAGAAAACATCCTGTCTCGCAGCCCCCCGGATGTCATCCCTCCGATGCCAGCCCGGGCTTCCGACAGCAGTTAATACCGGAAGGCCTCCCGCCCAGAAATCCGGCGGCTTAGGCCTTGCATCACCCGCACGAGACTGATATTTTACATCTTGACAAAAAGCCGCCACCTGGAAGGTGGAGGCGGGGGTGACTCGATCGAGACCGCGACAACAGGTTTTCCTCACCGCGAGGGGAAGTCGGAAGCCGGGGGCCTAGACGTACCCGCCCTGCCCTGGAGGCAGATGGAGGCTTGGCCCATCGCAACTGCGGGACTTCCTACCCGTATAGTGTCCCGAGCACTCCAGCGAGGGTATCAGACGATTGGCGAGCTTCGCCGCATCCCCGAGGAGAAAATTCTTCAATGGAGAAGCGTCGGCACTGTCAGCATCCAGAAACTGCAAAGTTTTTTCCGTCTGTGCGAAGTTATCTCCCGCGGAGAACTTCGTTTGGGATCTGTCGAAGAAGTATTCAACCTGTTCCTTGACAAGGATGAAATCAAAGTCATCACCGCCCGCTACAATCTCTCGGTGCCCTACCAGCCCCACGGACGCCGGACCACCCTGCAAGAGATCGGCCGTATTACCAATCGGACTCGTGAAAGAGTCCGCCAGGTCGAGGAACGGGCCTTCCATAAGCTGCGATGCAATCTGGCGAGAACCTGCCTGGAGCCGTTTTACGTGTATTTCCGCAGCATCCTGACCGGGATGCAGGGAAGCGCTACGTGTCGCGACATCATGCAAACCGCGGATCCCTCTCTCTTCGGGGATTTCAACCCCTGTGCGGTATTGGCGCTATTCTGCGAGCTTCAACCGGAAATCTTCGTCAATCGGGGAGCAGTCTTCAGCCTGCTGAGTCATTCAATTCTCTCGGGAATAGAACAGCGCCTGGTCCAGATTCTGCGCGCCGAGCAGGAGCCTTTGCCCGAGCCCCTGCTCACCCGGCAGTTCCAGGAAAGCGCACCGGCCCCCTCCCCCAGCGAGCTACGCGCCGCCCCCCTCATCGCCCGGGACTCGGACAAGATCCTGAGCACTATCGACGGCAGACACCTGCTCCCCGAACACCTCGGCCACGTGATAGCCGAACGTATGCAACTGATGACTCTGCCGGCTCACTTCCGCGAAATCGCAAGCGCGGTAAACGACCTGCTTACCCCGGCCAGCCGCGTAGGAGCGGGTATCGTGCTGCGGAAATTGAACTCCAGTTCGTTGTTCTCCAGAGTGGACCGCGGACTATATACTCTGGTCCCCCGCACGGGCCATTTGACCACATAGCCCGGGGAAACCGGGCAAATGGGAATCAAGGGGAAAGGTCTTCCCCCGGATGACGGCGGACCGCGCGCCGCTGCACTTGCCCGATCCGGCGCTTTGAGTATGCTACCCACATGAAATTGATCGACAGATATTCTCTCCGATGCCTCGCCGTCCCCCTTTTCTGGTGCCTGGTGACCTTCACCATGCTCTACGTGGTATACGATCTATTCGACAACCTGCCCGACTTCATAGAGGGGCAGACCCGCTGGTCGGAAGTGGTCAAGTACTACTTCTTCCTGATTCCCTCGGCCCTGATCTATATCGTTCCGATCTCGCTTCTCTTGGCCATTCTCTATTCGCTGTCCGGATTGACCCGCCATAACGAGCTGACCGCTATGCGCGCCAGCGGGGTTAGCATATACCGCCTAATGATACCTTACCTCGCCGTGGGTCTCGCGGGTTCCCTGGTGGTGTTGGTGGTGAATGAAACTCTGGCGCCCTGGTCCGCATACTGGTGTCACCAGTTCGTCCGATCGCAACGGCACCGTGGAAAAATCAACGTACATATCGCGTACAATCTGGCCTTCAAGTACGAACGCAGCGAACGTATATGGCAAATCGACCAGTTCGACACCCGGACCTTCGACATGCGCAACGTCCAGGTCCTCCAGCAGAGGACGGACGGCACCGACGACTACAAGATATGGGCCCGCCGCGCGGAATGGCTGGACCGCCGCTGGTGGTTTACCGACGTCAAGATACAGCACTACGACAGGCAGTCGCGCCCTCTGGGACCCCCTGAATCCCATCCGTGGTTGGAAATGAGTGAATTCGACGAAACCCCCAAACAGTTCCTCAACGAGGTCAGAGATCCGGAATTCCTTTCCGCGAGGGATCTGCGGAACTTCATCCGTACGCACCGCAAACTCTCGGCCGAAACGGTTAATCGTATCCTGGTTGATTTACACCATCGCCTGGCAGTACCGTGGACGTGTCTGGCAGTCACCCTGATGGGGGTAGCCTTCGGTGTGCACGGCGGTCGCCGCGGAGCACTGCCCGCAATCGGTCTTTGCCTCGGGCTGTTTTTCAGTTACTACTTTCTGGTGAATACCTTCCTGGCGCTCGGGAAGAAGGGGGCCTTGGCACCGTGGCTGGCAGCTTGGGGGCCGAATATGATCTACCTGATTCTTGGGCTGGGACTCCTCCGCCGGATCCGCTGACCATCCGGGGCGCGTGGTGCTGTTCGCTCCCACCGCGCTTACGGTGCGACCGCAGGACTCGCATGCAGATAACGCCAAGCTACCACCAGCGACAACATCGCCAGAAGTAACTTCAGGACCCGGGAAGGAAGATACTTCTGAACCCGAACGCCAAGATAGATACCCGGGAATCCCCCTGCAGCAAAAAGCACCGCAAGTCTCGGATCAGGCAGTGCGGTTTCCCCCAGCATGTATCCTGTCAAACCATAACTGACTGTCCCCGCGGCGGAATTGAGGAAATTGGCCAGCAGAGACGATCCGGCCGCGATGTATACCGGAATGCGAAAGAAAAGAACGAGCACGGGTACCAGCAAACCCGCCCCCCCGATACCGTACCCCCCCGCAGCCACCCCTATTAGGAAACAGGTAATGGTTAAACGCATTGCAGGGACCCGGCCGTGCGTGCCTGCGAAACGCCAAGTAATCCATTTCAAGTCGAAATACACATCCTCGAGCGGTGCCTTTCCATTGAGCAGATCCTCGACGCCTCGGCGGAGGACCCGCACCAGTAGGAAAACGGCGCTCGCAAGCAGAAACAAACCGGCGAACGTTCGGAAGGCATCCGCGCCCGGCAGGTACCGTATTCGCAGGCCTACCCCTACAACTATCCCGGGCAGACTCCCGGCAACCACCATCAGGCTCAGCGGCCAGCACATCCGCCTTTCACGAATGAGTCGCATCACCCCTCCAGGGGTCGCCAGAACATTATAGAGCATATTCGTCGCACTCGAGCAGGGTCCCGCCACGCCCAGCACACTCAGCTGGAAAGGCAACAGATAGAGTGCCCCGCTGATTCCGGCCGGGGAACAAACCAACCCCACCGCAAAGCCCGCAGCCACGGGAATCAGAGGATTCACACTGATCCCTGCAATGGGAAAGTCCAGCGTCAACAGAAACTCCCCAGAACTACCACTCCCATCCGGCGTAAATGACCGGGCCGGAAAGAACTACGTCCGCTTCCGCGGGAAGATCATCGTCCTCTACGTCCAACCCCACATACCGGTAGCCAATACCCATGAAAGATCCCAGCACAAATTCCATCTCCAGCCTCACTTCAATGTCAACGTAACTCGCGCTGACCTCGCCGAGATCCCATCTGGACCCGCAGGCCGTCGCCTGGAATCCCAGGAACGGCAAAGGATAACTTGCGAAGTACACGCCGATGAAGGGCATGGGACTTTTCACGTCTCCGCGCGCAGATCCCACAGAGCTTGCGGCGGCTTCAACTTCCGCCGAAACGTATTGCACCCCTACCATGTATCCGCCACGTGCCAGAGACGTTCCCGGAGTGAAGCGGTAGAAGGCCTTGACCAGTGTCATATCAAGCGACGATTCCACCAGAGAGGACACCGGGTATGTCTTGTCGTAGAAACGGATCGTGCGCCCCAGCCGCGTTTCCTCGGAGACAGAAAACCGATTGACTTCCAGTCCAAGCTGATGGACATCGCCGACTACAATCTGTCCGCCCGCCACGGTTACGGCGCTGTCGCATCCCAGATCGTCCGCTAGGTCCACACGGGTACCCGAAACACCGTGGTGGCCCACCGCCACATCGCCGTGCGGTGTCATCCAGAAAAGTGATCCCTCGACCTGCAAGGTCGCTACGGCGCTGCGCGCGCCTGAAAAGACCAGCCAGACAAGTAATGTCCACCCGGTCCACCGCACACTCTGTTGGACATGGGGGACCGAACCCATGGTGCCCGTACCGCCTGCCGCCGTATGATCGATAGACCCCGGCGGGCTGATGCCGAATGGAGCATATTACGAGTGGTCCTGCGACTCAAGGTGGAAGCGGCACGGGTCGGATTCCCGATTTGCGCTCAAACGCCCCCGGAGTGGGGGGACATTGGCTTCCTGACCCCGTCTTCCTGAGGCGGCTTCCTGTTCCTTGGAGCTGGCCGTCACACGCCCGGCGGTGATGCTCCGGCGCCACCGGGGAATCCCGCGGTCCCAGGAGTGCCATCCGAATCGGGACCCGCGCCTTTGACTCGTATCTGTTTCAGTGGTGCGGATCTAGCCAGACTCACCCGGGCCGCGTACCGCCCTCCCGCGGCAGCGGAAAATAGGCAGGCACTGCTCACCTTCCGAGGTTCTCCCCCCTACTCTGGCGGTGGCACCCGGCGAACGCATCATGATCGTCCCCACTCATGGTGCGCGCCACCCGTCCATGACCTCCAGACGCGGGAATACTGAACCGCCCCCCGATCCATACCCTCCTCAACGCGGCTGGGTCTCAATCGTGGCTTCCCACTTCGCCGAGGTGATCTGAAGATCGGGGTGGGAAACCAGTGCATGTCCGACAACCATGTGGAAGGCCTCGGTCACCGGCGTCACCAAGGAAGCGTCCAGTAGCGGGACGATCACGCATGCCTCCGCCACCCGGGCGGTATAGCCTCCGTCCCGTCCGACCACACCCACTACCGCAGCACCGACTTCCTTGGCGAGCTGTAGGGCCCGCACGATGTTAGGACTGATATTCCGTTCGAGATCACCGCCCCCCACCGAGTATACAAAGACGGCATCCCGGCTGTTCACCCGAGATTCTTTCAACCATTCCACGAAACAGCTTTCCCATCCGTCGTCGTTGATTCGGGCAGTCAGTTCGGACACATTGTCCACCGGGGTATAGGCCTCCACTCCCGCCAGTTTCCGCAAATCATTCACCAGGTGTGAAGCCGCTGCAGCGCTGCCGCCCACCCCAATTACGAAGACCCTGCCGTGCGACTCACGCACTGCAGCCAGACGCCGCGCGACCGCATCCACGGCATCCCCGTCCAATGTACTCGCCGTGCGGGCGACCAGATCCATGAATCGCCTGCCGTGACTCATGACCCTCAGGAAAGCAACCGCTGCCGTTGCTGTCAACCCGATTCGCGCCCCGAATGACGCGTAACGGGTTCATGGTTGCCTGCGGACCTTGACCCGGTAGAACCGTCGGCCGGCGGGAGGAGCCTGACCGGTAGTCTCGGATCCTTCGTCATCCACAAACGTAAAGGTGCTTGGGGAGCTGTTCGTCTCCAGCCAAGTTCCCACGCCGATATTGGTATTAGCGAATCCGGACCAGGCCGCTGCCTCCCATCCATCGCGGAAATAGATCGTGTAGTGTCTACCGGGCACCGTGGGAATCGTGATCCGGTGTTGGCTGCCCGAAGCATTTTCAAGCGTTGCCGTGAAGGCGGATGCCGAGTCGGTGGGATCGGTGCCGGCTACGTATTCGTGGTAGTTCACAGCCCCGTCCTGGTCATTATCTCCTTCCGCCGAATTAGTGAGTGTCCCGAAACAGGTCCACTCCCACCCGTCGGGCATATCGTCACCGTCGGAATCCAGCGGCACAACAATCTGCGTTGCATTGCTGACCACACTATTACTCAATCCACGCAGATCATCCGCCACAAAGAGCACCGGGTTGGTAGTGTTCTCATCGTCTGCCATCGCGGTCCAAGAGAAAACTCCACCGCTGAACACCGCGCCTTCGGGAGCCACGGTGTTCGAAACCACCGCAGGATCCCCATCGTCATCAATCACCGCTACCGTGAAACTCGTACTGGCGCCGACCGGGAGAACATACAGGTCGCTGGGGATAACGATCCGGGGTGCACGATTGTCGTAAAGCGCATACAGTTCAAACTCGTCGATGTCCACCCCCCAAGTGTTGGTATCTGAGATCAACTGAAGCGTATGACTTCCGGCCGTCACGTCCCCAAGGTAAATTACCGGGGAATCGATGAAGTTTGTCCACCCGCCTGTGGTTTCCGAGGGGAATTGCGCCCGCACTTCATCATCCAGGACCACCCGGATGCGGTTCGGCCCAACGTCATCCGAGTAGCGCACCCGGATGTAGACATTGGACCACGAATCGGCAAACGACAGGTCAAACCCCACGCTGGCGGTTCCACCGGTATGTTCGAGGTGCATGGTCTCGCCCCCTACCGCGCCGGTGCGAAAGCAGAACGTCGCGTTCGTCTGGCTGTCACAGGATTCTGCCTGCCGAGTGATGATACTTCTGGCGATCCGTGTACGGGAGGGACGGCTCACTAACGTGAAGCAGTCCAGTTCCGCTGCTTCCGTCCCGCCACCAACCAGGATATCGATCTGATGCTCACCGGAAGACATAGTCCCCAAGTAGAGCGAAGGGAGAAACTCGTAGTCGTCCCAGCCCCCGGTATCCACGGTATAGGTGCTGGCTGTGACCATGCCGTCGGCCACCACCGTGACCGCATTGCCGAGATTGTCTATGGCGTTCCCTCCGTCCGCGTCGGAATAGCGGAGGATGATCCAAGTATCGGGCTGATCACTTGCGAGGCTGAACTGGTACACCGCGCTGCCGCCATTGGTCGAGAAGTGAAGAGCCTGCCCTCCGTAGGCATTGGTTCTTGAATCCACGACCCAGCATCCGTTTGTTGAGTCGGCCGATTCCGCCTCGCGCGAGAGGAAACCCACGTCGGGGCTAAGCAGCTCGAAACGAAACTCGGGACAATAGGTGTTATGATAGCTGGGCACTTCCTTGTAGAATTCCCACCAAGTGCCCTGCAGGTTGGTCCAGCCGGTGAGTACCGGGTAAAATCCTTCCTCACCGTTGAGTCGATCGAGGTCCGCCTTCCCGTCAAATACCCACATCGAACGAATCCGGGCCACTGCCCGGTTGCTGGTGGCATACGAAATCTCACTCACATCGACCACGTGAGCCGTGCGATCACATCGTAGTTCGACATGGGCGGATCCTCCTTCCTGGTATTGTATGTCTAGACTCAGATCCTCAGGATCTACGGTGACCTGATTTATGCCGCATGCCGGACGGGGGGAGTTCGTCGTGGGCCCTAGAATCACGGACGCCCCGTAGGGGACTGCACCGAGATCCTCGGGGGGAAAAGGTATGATTCGGGCGTTCCCGTCCTCGTACAGGACGAAAATCTCATTCCAGGCGGTTGTCTGGGGCATCCTCTGCTTGATTCGAAGGTACTGGACATTGGTATCCGTGCCGCCCCCCACCACTGACACGGTCATCGCCCGCGGATCACGCCACCAGAAGTCAATCCACACCGTCTCCACGCGGATATCTGCATTGCTAAACAGAACCGTAGGATTGGAGCTGTTGTCGCCGAGCTCGTCCCTCTTGCGTAGATGAAGGTAGTCGTAGTACGCCCACGAATTGGTGAGGGTATGGCTGCTTTCGCCCGCGCGTACTACACGAAGTTTGATCACATTGGTATCGGTGCCTGGCAGCCAGGTATGGTCGGGAATGTTCCAGTATGCCCAAAGGTTGGCGGAGTCGAAAACCGCCGATCCATGACTGACCCACCCGGTCCCATTCCACGTCTGCACATCGATCTCCAGCACACCGGAGATCGTGGCCAGCTTCATCTCCAGCCGCGCCCCAATCACCAACTCGTGGTTGAAGTCACTGTTTTCGTCGGCGGTGAACCGGATGTACTGGGTATAGAGCCAGTCATTGTTTATCTCCCGCGGAAATTCATCCCAGGCTTCGTCGATACCGGCAGCCGGATCATCGAGTGCGAAGTACTCGTCGCCGTTGGTCAGACCGCTAGACTTGAATTCGCTGCAGGATCCATCA
>DTYT01000358.1 GCA_012961745.1 Kiritimatiellia bacterium
CTCAAGCCGCTTGGCCAGCCCCGCCACGGGTGTCCCCTGCTGCCCCAACTCGTCCAGGACGCGCTTGGCGGCCGCCACTTGAGGGGCGCCTCCGTCGACCAGAACCAGATCCGGCAGCGGTTTCCCTTCGTTCAATAGGCGACGATAGCGCCGTCCGATTACTTCTCTGAGCATGGCCGTATCATCGCGTCCCGGAGAGATTCGTATCCGGTACCGGCGGTACCGTCCCGGACGGGGAATTCCATACTCGGACCTCACCATGCTACCTACCGCCAAAGATCCCGATATGTGCGAGATGTCAAAAGTCTCGATCACCACCGGAAGCTTCTTGAGCCCCAGAACGCGCTGCAACTCCTCAATGCCCTGCAGTGCCTCCTCGCGTGAATATCGCAATCGTCGGACATGACAACGACGGTCGCGTAGCGCTTCCCTCAGCCGCAGCCACAAATCCCTCAGGGCCGCAGCCTTCTCGTAATCCTGCTCCTCGGCGGCCCTCATCATGGCTCCACGAAGATCCTCCAGATCCTCGGCTTTCTCCCCCTGGAGGAACCGGCAAGCCGCCGCTACTCGGGATAGGTAGGCGTCGCGCGATATTTTCCCCACGCACGGTGCACTGCAGTATCGTACGGTATCGTTCAAGCAGTGCTTCCAGTCTTCATGATCGGGAATCAGCGCCCGGCAGCGCCGCAACCCGTACCGCTTTTCCACAAAATCCAGCGCCGTGCGGGCCACCCTGGATGAGGGATACGGACCGAAATACCGGGCACTGTCATCCTTTCTCACTCGACAGGTCGAGAAGCGGGGAAAGGGTTCACTGAGATTGACTTTGAGCATGAGAAACCGCTTGTCGTCGCGGAACTGGACGTTGTAACGCGGCCGGAAATCCTTTATCAGGCGCGCTTCGGTGAGAGCGGCTTCTGCTTCCGTCCGGCAAATGATGAAGCTCAGGTCGTAAACGCTCTTAACCAATCCGCGTAACTTGGGATCCGCACTTCTCAGGGTCGCCTGGCGAAAATACCACCTTACCCGCTTGCGCAGAGAAGAAGCCTTTCCCACATAGATTACCCTGCCTGCTCCGTCCCGCATGATGTACACGCCGGGGCGATCAGGCAGCTGCTGCAGTTTGTCCTGGATACGAGAGCTGAGTCTCACGGCACCTTGTTGCTGCGCGGCAGCAGTAGAGTCGCCACCCTCCTCAGTTCTACTTCCGCATCGCCGAGCATTTCTTCAAATATCGCCTTCATCGGCAGTATTCTGTCCACCAATCCCACGCTCTGCCCCGCCATCAGCGATCCACCCTCGATATCGCCATCGACCGCCGCGCGCCGCAGACCTCCCATCCAGAATTCTTCCACCGTCTTCTGCGCTTCCGTGCGATCTATCCTGCCGCTGTCGAGTTTCTCCATAAGGGCCAATTGCAGTCTCCCGAAATCGTCCATCGCCCTGTTCCGCAACGCCCTCACCGCTTCAACCGGAAGTCTGCGGTCATACTGAGGCGTCTCTACCGCCTCCCGGGCTTTGGCATTGCGGAAGGCCTGCTTCAAGCGTTCATGGGCCCGGCACTCTTCACTCATTACGAATCGCGTTCCCATCTGTACCCCGGCCGCCCCCATCAGCAGCATGTGAGCGATCATGCGGCCGCGCGCTATTCCACCGGCCACGAAAACCGGTACCGGCGGCTCGTCGAACAGAACCTGTTGAATGAGAATCGTCAGGGTAACATGACCGATATGCCCTCCCGCTTCACTGCCCTCAAGAATCAATGCATCCACGCCGAATCTGACCATTTGCCGCGCAATGGAAGTGGTTGAGGCAAAGGCCATCACTCTCTTTCCGGCGTCCTTCATCTCGGCTATATCCCCACGACTCGGGAAGCTGCCAGCAAAGACTACGTACGGTGCCCGGCTTCGACTCACCGCTTTCTTCTGGGCTTCAAAGTTGGGGGCGATTGTTACCAGATTTACCCCGAAGGGAACTCGCAGCAATTGAGCACAGCGGCCAATCTCGGCTGCAAGACGCCCCGGATCCATATTGCCCGCCGCCAAGACCCCGAATCCCCCGCTCTCACTCACCGCTCTGACGAGATGCACATCGCTGATCCAGGTCATAGCGCCGCAGATAATAGGATAGCGTACGCCGAGGAATTCACTTCCCCGCCGGGCAAGCTGGTCAAAAAGCGGTGTCTCCATAGCTGTCCTCCCAACCGACTGCTTCGGTACCAAATTCCCCGTGCGACTACTGCCTCGGGCAATACATAAACCGGCGTGACAGGGATTGCAACCCACCCGCAGCTATTCAATATCAGGAGTCGAAATTCACCATCGCGGATTCAAGTCGCATGCCCACAACGGTTACTTGCGTAAGATCCCCCCGTGGTGGGGAAGCCCGCGCGTTCCGCATCACAGCAGTCCCACTCGCCGGGAAAAGACAAGCCGCTGTCGAGGGCCGTCACGTGTGCCTGAAAACAGGAATAAAGGAGGCTCCTGCCGTCCCAACGGCCGCCAACCCCCAACCTGTGACCGATGTACTACCCACCCTGTCCTTGCCCCACCCCCACTCCAGCGGGGCGCTGCTCCCTTGCCCTGCCCCGGGCGGTCCTCAGAACGACGGCTACCCACTCTTCAGCAGATTAGGCAGCGCCGGGGATTCGCCCCCCCGGGCGGACCTCGCCCCTTCCCGCCCTTCGACCTGACGCTTGCGTCTGCTCCCCACGGATCACAAAAGTTGCCGACGGTATCAGGTTTTCACTATCTCATTACCTGCGGATCCGCCGCCACGGGCAATGTATTCTTCGGTCTCGAACCGGGTGGCAGCGTTGAGGCGCCGGAGGATATCGCCAAAGGTATCAGCAGCGTCCATGCAGGAATCCAAGATTTCCCGCACTTCGGGTGGCACCATCTCGTAATAGCGCTTCAACAGCTCGAGATTGGTGACAATCACTGTCGCTGGCTGTCCCAGATGATGGCAGGCAGCGCCTATACTGGCGATCATCGCGCGCTGTTCCGCGGCTTCGCGGCGGGCTTCCTCCATTCGTTTGCGATCGCTGATGTCCATGATGGAAAAGACAATCCCTATCATTTCGCCATCGCTATCCCGGTTGGCTGCCACGGTGACCTCCACGGTCACCACGCCGTCTTCCCCGCGGATGGTCGTCTCACCGCTCCATTCCCCGCCAGCTTTCACCACCTGTTCCATCATCGCACCAACCGTATAGTCATTTTCGAAGACGCTCTGCAGGGGCTGTCCCTTCAAGGCTTCGCTGCCGCGGCAGCCGCAAAGTCGGCATAAGGCAGGATTCGCGTACTCGATCCGGCCGTCCAACCCCGCGATCAGGATGCCGCTGGCCGCATTCTCTACAGCTATGGTTATCGCCCGCAACCGGTCTTCGGTCTGTTTACGCAACGTCACATCCCGGATGAAGAAACAGAGCCTCCGTCCATCCCCGGGCAAGAGGCTGACCGCAATTTCCGCGGGAAAGTATGTCCCGTCCTTACGCTCGCAGTAGGCTTGGATCACGACAAAACGCTCGTCCGTCACGGCGGCACATACGGCTGCCAGAAGATCCTCGTCGGCCGCTGCGAGTACTGAGAGAATACTTCGGCCGACGAGATCCTCACGGTCGTAGAGGAGAAATTCAACCGCACGGACGTTCGCTTCCTGAATGACCCCCTCCAGCGAGCACAGGATCACGCCGTCATACATGCTGTCGAGGAGTTCCCGCAGCCCACATTCTGCAGCCCTCCGCCGACCCCGGCTAGCCCCCGAAACCACGCGCGGTCGCCGTTGGTGTGACCGAACACTCGATTCTTGGGTTCTTGTTAGTTTCCTCAGGACTTCCGGAGTGATATCAATCCGCATTGTACTGCGGAAGGTTTCATCGCTATCCGCAGGGTCTACTTGCCGCGACTGCATCTTGCGTTCTTCCTCCCCGCAATGTTAGGATGCATTTACCGTACCAGTCCGTTCCGATGTAGCTTCTGTCCCGGGGGCTCAATCGCAGCTGGCGGGAGGTTAGTTAAAATGTCGAGCTGTCCCAACCAAGAACGAAATGCCAAGACCTGTAACTGCACCTATCCTTGCGACCGAAAAGGCGTCTGCTGCGAGTGCCTTGCGTACCACCGACGCCGGGGTGAGTTTCCTGCGTGTTTCTTCAGCACCGCGGGGGAGAAATGGTGGGATCGTTCGCTGAATGCTCTTCTTCGTGACCGCGGGCACCGGGCTTGATTGCATATTTGAGAAAGTGCGAGGCAGGAGCGTGAACCGCATCGAAATACCTCTCTTCGGGCTTCCAGGGGACATTCGGTGAATCTCCAGTCTTCGGTCAATGTTGTCGATGGGCCTTAGACGCAAACCGTTATGAGGTGTCCTTGACAATCACCCATCGCTGTCGTATAAGTCAAGGAAAAGCATCAAGAGTGGCGGGAGGGAGCTGGCCCTGTGATCGCCCGACAACCTGTCACGCGCTTGCGGGATAAGGTGCCACAGCCAGCTCGCCGGACGGCGAGAACGATGTGGTCCTCGGGAGGAGGGCAATAGAGTACGACAGTCCCTGCCTTATTCGCGCGATCCGGCCGCACGGCGGCCGGGCCAGTCTGTTCGCCGCCCTTGGGCGCCAAACCCCGACAAACACAGGAGGCAGCAGAATGAAGATCGAGACCCTGTGCCTGCACGCAGGCCAAGTACCCGATCCCACTACACTGTCACGGGCTGTTCCCGTCTACCGCACGTCGTCCTACCTTTTCCGGGATACGGAACATGCGGCACGGCTTTTCGCCCTAGAGGAACCTGGGAATATTTACACCCGTATCATGAACCCCACGCAGGAAGTGCTTGAACAGCGGGTGGCGGCAATCGAGGGCGGTGCGGCCGCCTTAGCGCTGGCCTCCGGTACCAGTGCCGTGTTCTATACGGTAATCAACCTGTGCCGCGAAGGAGACGAGGTCGTATCGGCCGCTAACCTGTACGGCGGTACATACACGCAATTCCATGACATCCTGCCGCAGTTTGGCATACGCGTACGCTTTGTCGATCCACGCCAGCCCGAAAATTTCGCCGCGGCCATTACGGCTCGGACCAAGCTGCTCTTCTGCGAAACCATTGGGAATCCCGGCTTAGACGTAGCCGATATCCAAGCAGTCGCGAAAATCGCACATGCCCACGATTTGCCCCTGGTGGTGGACAGCACTTTCACCACCCCCTACCTGCTGCGGCCCATAGAGCACGGAGCCGACATAGTGGTTCATTCTCTCACCAAGTGGTTGGGCGGCCACGGCGTTGCAATCGGAGGCATAGTGATCGACGCGGGAAAATTCAATTGGGATACCGGGAAGTTCCCCCTGCTTTCCGATCCCGACCCCGGATACCACGGATTGCGGTTCACGCGGGACTTGGGTGAGCTTAACCACCTCGCGTTCATCATCCGGCTCCGGCTCGTTCCTCTCCGGAATCTCGGTGCGTGCATTTCCCCGGACAATGCCTGGCTTTTCCTCCAAGGAATCGAGACATTGCCTCTCCGTATGCAGCGCCACTGCGAAAATGCATTAGCGGTGGCCGAGTTCCTCAAAGAGCATCCCAGTGTGGCCTGGGTAAGATATCCCGGGTTGGAGGACGATCCCGGCCACCAAACCGCCCGCCGCTACCTAAAGAGGGGCTTTGGTGGTATGGTGGTTTTCGGCGTTCGCGGCGGACGCGAGCCAGGGGCCCGGTTCATCAATAGCCTGAAACTGTTCTCACATCTGGCCAACGTCGGCGACGCCAAGAGCTTGGCTATTCATCCCGCCAGCACCACCCACTCGCAACTTTCAGAAGAACAACAACGCCAGGCGGGTATCACTCCCGAACTTGTCCGCCTGTCGGTGGGCTTGGAAAACATCAACGACATCATCGAAGATCTGAGTCAGGCACTGGCTGCCGCTGGCAGAGGCTGAACCGTGAAAAGGGTCAAGACACAGTTCTTCACTTTCGCCGACAATCCCAGGGATCCATTCGTTCTTCAATGTCAATCGACTTTGAGACCAGTAACACTGGCTTACGAAACTTATGGCAACCTGTCCGCGGAGCGCGACAATGCGGTACTCGTCTTCCACGCATTCAGCGGAAGTCAGCATGCCGCCGGATTCAACCCTTCGGTTCCAGGTGTGGGGGACCTTTGGGTTCAAGAATGCCATCGTGGATGGTGGGACAGCTTCATCGGCGAACGCAAAGCAATCGACACACGGCGCTTCTTCGTCATCTGCGCCAACTATTTGGGCAGCTGCTACGGATCAACAGGACCGCGATCAGTCAATCCTTCCACCGGGAAACCCTATGGAGGGAAATTCCCTCCCGTCCGCGCCAACGACATCGTTGATTCTCAGGTGCGGTTGCTGGAGCATCTCGGTGTCGGCAAGCTGCACGCCGTGGTAGGAGGGTCACTAGGTGGTATGCTGGCTGTCAATCTCGCTACGCGCTTTCCGGGACGTGTACGCCACGTCGTCCTCATCGGAAGTGGACTGCACGTTACCACTCTTCAACGGATCCATAATTTCGAGCAGATCCTGGCCATTGAAGAAGACCCCAACTTCAACGAGGGCGACTACTACGGGGGGCCGGCTCCCGAGAAAGGACTGGTTCTGGCTCGGATGATCGCCCACAAGACGTTCGTGTCGTTGAAAGCGATGCGCTTGCGGGCTCGCCGCCAGGTGGTTCACCAGGAACGCAACCTGCGCCTGTACCAGCTCACCGACCCCGTGGAATCCTATCTCCTGTATCAAGGGAAGAAGTTCGTTCGTCGATTCGATGCGAACAGCTATCTTCGGATCATCGATATGTGGCAACACTACGACCTTCTGCGGGATACCGGACACCGCAATTACTACACGCTGTTCTCGCGCTGTCGCCAACAAAACTACCTCGTCTTCAGCATTGACTCGGATGTGTGCTACTACCCGGAAGAACAGGAAGCCTTGGTGAGTACCCTTCGGAAGAGTCGGGTTCCGTGCCACTACGTCACAGTACATTCCGAAAAGGGACATGACTCATTCCTTATTGAGCCTCACCTTTATGCTCCCCATATAAGCTACGTGTTGCTGGAAAAATGAGATTCGTGCCGAGGCCCCCCGGATTAGCCCCGCCTTGCGGCTGTGTTGGGGTTTCGCTAGAATGGACGTCGAGAGGAGGACCGACCATGAAGGCATGGCTGACAGTTAGTCTCGTGCTTGCGGTCGCCGTATGCGGATGCTCGTCCACCGGTAGGGCTCCCTCCGGGGGCTTCGTACCGGTCAAATCGTCGGTATTGGACAGTGTACGTTATGATGCGACGTCACAAAACCTGGTGATCGTGTTCGACAACGGCGACATCTATGAGTATCACGGCGTGCCACCGTCCGTATACGAGGGGCTTATGACGGCTGAATCCAAGGGCCGCTACTTCCACGAAAACATAAGAGACAAGTACCAGTACAAGAAATGGTAGGCGGCCCATGAGCGCTGAGTTTCTGTTCTGTCTCGCGTCGCTGCTGTTTCTTGCCTGGGTGATCCTGCTGAAACAGCAAATCGTGAGGTTGCGCCGCCGCATTCACGATCTCCAAATGGAGACTTCCACAAAGAGTACGGAGAAGGCCCCGCAAGTACATATCTCGCGCGACAGCGAGGTCTGGGATACACATCCATCCTCCACGAGCTGAGATGCCGGCTGCGGTGGGCTGATCTCAGATGTTGTAATAGGGATCAGATCGACGCGGTCCTTCCGGAGGCTCGCCGTAAGGCAGGGTCTTCTCTGCCAGTTCGCGCTGGCGGCGTTTTTTTTGCTCCTCCTCAGCAGGACTCAAGCCGATGAGCAACTGTTCACAATAGCGCATGAAAAGATTGGGATGCACCGGAGAAATTAGAACGGGATCCTGTCGGTCATACAGCTTGATTCTCAACAAACCTTTCACCGAACCGGCCGTGTAGAAACCGCTGGTAATGAGTTCACCTCTTTCTGCCAGATTTATCGACTCCATCTCGAAGAACGGCAATGGCATGATGTAAGTCCATCCTTCGATCAGAATTCCTTCTCCGCAGGCATGGTACATACGTGGAAAATAGAAAAGGGGCTGAATTTTGGAAACCAGCTCTTCAAAGAAAGTCATATCCACCCGGGGCCGCGCTGAAATATCCCATTCCACATCATCGAAGAGTGCCAAGTGGCGCCTTTTGCGCAACACCGCAATAATCAGCGTAATCACCAGCACACCCAAGGGAAAGGTTGAGAAATACGCGGCCACAACTCCTCCTCTCACAATCGGTGCGATTACATTGGTCAGAAATATACGCCCCGACATGATGATGGAAAACAGCAGCGGCGCGACCAGATGGACAAATGGTGTCGAGACGTAATCCAACGTCAGGCTCGCCCAGATCACATATCCGAAATAGAGCCCCAGCAGGCAGAGCATCCAGATATAGCTGTCTGCGACAATCCATCCCGCCACCAGACGCCCCACAACGCTCGCGCTCCCCTCCCAAAGAACGGCCGCAACAATCGGGGGAACAAACATCGCCCCCAGCAGACTCGTAACCGTCAATACCTCCAAATCCCACGGCCAACTTCGCGGTCTCCAACGTAATTCCACGTTCACACTGCCGCGCCCCCGCATCGGTATCGTCCTCCCAAACAGAAAACTACCCAGACTTGCTGGAACTGTGCACCCGTTTTCCTCAGAGACTTACGTACCACGCACCCGCCTGGATAATCATTTCCTCCGAAAACCTATTCTTGATATCCACAACCACCTTCGCTCCCGTACGGTGAATCAGGTCCTCTTCGCGAATGTGTGCGAACGCGGCGTGAGCATTCACCAGTATCACCGCGTCACTCTGCGGAAGCTCCTCCAGGACAACTGGTTCCACCCCATATATCCTGCGCACCTCCTCGGCATCCACCAGGGGCTCACACACCATGATCTGGCAGCCGAAATCCCGCAAGTACTCCGCCAGATCGACTGCCTTGCTGTTGCGCATGTCCCCGACGTCTTCTTTGAAGCTAAAGCCCAGCAACAGGACCCGGGCATCCCGTGGCAGGATGCCCGCATTATTCATGGCCCGGACTGTCATCTCCCCGACGTAGTGGGCCATCGAATCGTTGATCCGCCGCCCGGCCAGAATAACCTCGGGGTGATAACCCAGAAGCATTGCCTTGTGAGTGAGGTAATAGGGGTCTACCCCGATACAGTGTCCCCCCACCAGACCGGGATGGTAACGGTGAAAATTCCACTTGGTCGCTGCAGCATCCAGTACCTCCCGGGTGCGCAATCCCATACGCGAAAAGATGCAGGCCAGCTCATTCATAAGAGCGATATTCAAATCTCGCTGGACATTCTCAATGACCTTCGCGGCCTCCGCAGTCTTGATGTTGCGCGCGCGGTGAATACCCGCCTTGACGACCAGTCCATACAATGCCGCGCACCGCTCCAAGGCCCTCCCGTCGTGTCCACTGACTATCTTGACCACGCTCTCCAGCGTGTGGGTCCGATCACCGGGATTTATACGTTCCGGAGAGTAGGCCAGATCAAATTGCCCCAATCTCAGCCCGGATACATCCTCAAGTATCGGGAGACAAATTTCCTCCGTGACACCGGGGTAGACCGTACTCTCGTATACCACCATCATGCCCGGCTGGAGAATGCCACCAACCTTCTGGCTCGCAACCTTCAATGCACTCAGGTCCGGAGAGTTCGAGCCGCTCACCGGAGTGGGAACCGCCACAACGAGCGTGCTGCAGTGCCGGAGCCCGTCGATATCCGCGCAGAACTCCAAACCCGCCTGCAATAAGTCGACCCGCGGTATCTCTCCCCTACGGTCGAAACCCCTCGACAGATCGGAGACCCTATCCTGGCAGGCATCATACCCATACACGCGTACGCGACGCGCGAAAGTAACCGCAAGAGGTAGCCCTACGTAACCCAGCCCTACCACACCGACCACCTCATCCTCCGGCCGCACAGGTCTTATCGTCTTGTCTGCATCTCCAGTCTTCATGGCCTCCAAAGAAACAGGAGCCGCGGTTCGCGCGTAAATTCCACCGACGAGAAAGGCAAGCCCCTGCCGGCAGCGGCCAGCAACTGCAAAAGGCCCCCACTCCCCTCGTACCTGATCACCTTCAACCCTTCGATTCCCAGCAGTTCCCTCAAGCGTCTGGCTGCCAGCGGCCAATACCCAACTTCGTCCACCAGCCCGAGCTCCTCCGCGCGACGAGCAGTCACAATCCGTCCATCGGCGATCCGTGCCACCCGGGCTAGCTCCAGCTTTCTGCCTACGGCAACGTGTCGAACAAACATCTCGTGCGCAGAGTCCACCACCGCCTGCAGCATCTGCAACTCTTCCGGACTTACCCCCCGGAATGGATTAAGCAAGTCTTTATATCGGCCCGATTTGACCGTCACGTCGGTCACGCCGATCTTCTCGCCGAGTTGACTCCAGTTGAGTGCCGATAGCAGAACCCCAATCGATCCTACCAGCGATCCCGGCTGCGCCACGATCCAGTCAGCCTCCGAGGCAATATAGTACGCACCTGAGGCCGCCAGTCCCCGTACCCACACCACCACTTTCCTCCGCCCATCCTCCCGAAACCGATGAAGCTGCTCGCGAATTTCATCACACGCCGAAACCGAGCCGCCGGGCGACTGGACTTCCAGCAACATGCCACGCACAGCCACATCCGCCGCCGCGGCCCTGATTTGCCGCAGGACAGCCTCCACACGATCGAACTGCGGCACCAGCAACCCCGATTTCCGCTCGTGGATGATCAGCCCCTCCAGCGGAAGACGGACGGCTTTTGCAGTTCCGGATCCGTACGACCACCGCTCCCTGAGTCGCGGACGTTCATCCTCGGGGTAGCCACCGGCCCTCAGCTTCCAATCACTTCCGAATACAACACTGAGAAGGCCGATTCCCAGAATCCCCAGCATGGCGAAGGCCGCCACTCCCACCAGAAGCATGACAAGGCATGCCTTCCGGCAGCCGCTCTGCCCGCCCTGGTCCTTTCCGACGGTCCTCTCCTGCAGCGCCAATCTGTCCTCCACCGTTACCCCGCCAGCAGTGCAAGATCATATTTTATCCGCAAGCACTCGGAAAGTCCTAAGCGTGTTTTTTGACCTGGGAATACCGACTCTGCTGCGGGAGCATACATCTTTAGCGACCCTTCGAGTTCTGCTGAGCAGCCGGGAGCCGAAGATAATGTCCCTCTACCTGCTCAAAGCATCATGGGGCCAGACCAACAGCGTGTCTCCCCGATAACCGGCCGTATCCGACGGGGAGGAACCCGGATGCCCGGACGGCTCAATTCCCTGGTCCTCGTCAGCGGCGCTGTGCCCGCCCGAACCGACCAGGAAAAGGCCTGTCTCGGTAGATTCCGGGGCGCGGAGGTTCCGTCCGGTGCGAGCCCGGAAACGAATACGCCGCGGCCCGGGGAGGAGTTTGCCCATCTCCAGTCACTAGGAGACACCCTATCGTAACCCCGCCCGCTCGAAAAGTAAGCGCCGCTGGACGGTGACGTCACGCTCGAGGCGATCCTCATCGATCGTTAGGAGCCTACCATCCCGATAGAGAACCTTTCCGTTTACCATGGTGAGGCATACATCTTCAGAATTGTGTCCATAGACCACCCGACTGGCTGGCTCCTCTGTCGGAACCGCCTGCCAACTCCTTTCCAACATGATCAGATTGGCCCTCATACCCGGACGCAGGACTCCGATTTCATGATCCCATCTCAGCGTTATTGCCCCGCCTATAATGGCCATTTCAACGATCTTCCGGGCTGGCAAGGCCGACGGCCCTGAACGGATCTTCTGAAGAAGGGCGGCGGCCCGCATTTCGGTAAACGCATCCAAGCGGTTGTTACATGGAGCACCATCGGCTCCCAGCGAGACTATCAGTCCCCGCTCGACATATTCGGTGATCGGTGCGATCCCTGACCCCAGCTTGAGATTGGCGGAAGGGCAATGAATCACCCGTGTGTTGGTCTCCGCCATTCTCTGCATCTCTTGCGGTTCCACATGAACGCAATGGACCAGACACACGTCCGGCCCCAGAATTCCCAGCTCATCGAGAAATTCTACGTTACTGTAACCCGTCCGTCGTTGGACCTCCTCGACTTCATCCCGTTGTTCCGACGCATGCGTGTGTAGAAGAAGATGATTCTCACGGGCGAACTTAGCCACTTCCTTCAGACTCTGCGGGGTTGAACTGAGGGCGAAGCGCGGAGCAATCGCCAGCCGCAGATCAGGATGCCCTCCCCACCGCCGCAGTATGCGCTCACACGCCCGGAACGAGTCCGCCAACGGTACGGCCAGCGGGGCATATCCCCCGCTGTTGTCCATGAAGCAATGCGAAATGTGTCCCATTAGCCCTACTTCCGCAACTGCCTCAAACGCCACCTCGGTTCCTCGGACCGTCTCAAAGGTCATCACCGTAGTCGTACCGCTGCGAATCAGAGCCGCGCAGGCCAGTAATGCCGATACCCGCAAACTTTCATGGTCATGTGCGGCTTCCAGAGGCCAGATATAGTCCCTGAGCCATCTCAAGAGGGGTAAATCCTCGGCGGCACCGCGCATCAGCGTCTGGCAGAGATGGACGTGGGTCTGAACCAAACCCGGCATCACCAGCCGTCCTTCGGCATCAATAACATCTGCACTGGCCCGATCTTCGGGAGCTACCGCGCCGAGCTTACGGATTACTCCGTCCTCGACCAGAATCGATCCGTTCAGAACCGTGTCTGCGGCCGGATTCGGCCATATCCGCGCGTTGCGGATCAAAATTTTTTTCGTCATCGCCCAGCCTCGTGCAGCTCACGCAATGATCACCGAGTTGCTTGTTCTGCTCAAGCGCTTTATCGCCTTCCCGCTGCACCAGACTTGAAGGCAACCCGCCGAAGCGGGTAATCTGACGTAAATGCCCGAGGTTCTCATAGCCATTCCGACTTACAATGAACGTGATAACGTCACCCGTATCGCAGAGGTAATCCTGCGGGAGGTCCCTCAAAGCGAGATCCTTTTCGTGGATGACAATTCACCTGATGGAACCGGGCAGATCATCCAGCGGATGTCTGCAGACGACCCCCGGATCCACAGTATTCATCGTGAAAGCAAACAGGGTCTGGGCAGGGCGTATGTGAATGCATTCAAGTGGGCTCTCCAAAAGGACTATCAATATATCTTTGAGATGGATGCCGACTTCTCCCACGATCCTACCGAAATCCCCCGCTTCCTGGAGGCCGCGCGCTGCGCAGATGTCGTCTTGGGTTCACGCTACATCGGCGGCGTTCGCGTGATCAACTGGCCCCTCAACCGACTAATACTCAGCCGGGCCGCAGGCAGTTACGTGCGCCTTATCACCGGGATGCCCTTTACGGACCCGACCAGCGGATACAAGTGTTACCGGCGTGCCGTACTGGAGGAAATCCCCCTTGATCGCATCAGTTCGAACGGCTACGCCTTTCAGATTGAGACGATCCACTACGCCTGGCGCCTGGGCTTCCGGGTGGTGGAAATCCCCATCGTCTTTGTGGAGCGTCGCGCCGGATCATCAAAAATGAGTCGAAGCATTGTTCTGGAAGCGCTGCGGATGGTCTGGCAGCTCTTGATTCAAAACCGCCTCCGCCGCCGGCCATCCGGAATCAATCCCCGTAGCATCGCAGTTGCTGGAAAGGACTCCAAGCCATGAAACGAATCTCTGCCCTGATCAGGACTATGCGGCCGGCGCAGTGGAGTAAGAACATCGTCGTGCTGGCCCCGTTTATCTTCGCCATCGGAGATAGAACCCAGCAACTGGGACTGGCCAGCATGTGGAAAGTCTTGCTCGCGGCGGTGGCATTCTGTCTGCTTTCCAGTTCAGTCTACATTTTCAACGACATCCGTGACCGGGAAATGGACCGCAGCCATCCTTTCAAACGCTACCGTCCCATCCCGGCCGGCGAACTCCCTATTCTGACGGCCGTCGTGTTCGGATTGCTTCTGGCGGTTCTGTCCCTCACCACTTTCTTCCGGATCAACACCGGGGCATTTATCTTTGCAGCGTCATACCTGGCCGTCCAATGCATTTATATCCCGCTGCTTAAAAACGTACCGCTTCTCGACCTCCTGGTGATCTCGATAGGCTTCGTTCTGAGGGCTACGACCGGCGCGGCGGCGGCGGGGGCTGCGATTTCGCCGTGGCTGCTGCTGTGCGCATTCTGGCTCGCCCTTTTCCTCGTCCTTTGTAAGCGGCGCCACGAGAAAACTTCGCTTGACCATCTCAGGGGCGCTACCCGCCCGGCCCTCGCTAAGTATGATATTGCTCTTCTCGACCAGCTGATCGCGGTCATCGCCGCGGTAACTATTGTCTCCTACGCGCTCTACACCCTATGGCCGGATACCGTATCCAAGTTCGGCTCCCGGGCACTGGTGCTAACCATCCCCTACGTCGTTTTCGGCATCTTCCGCTACATGGACCTCGTCTACCGCCACGAGCTGGGCGACCGTCCGGAAAAGGTGCTGCTTACGGATACGCCCATCCTGCTCAACGTGCTCCTCTACGGGCTGACCGTCGTCGCTCTCCTGATCTGTATAGGACCCCGGTTTTCGTTCCCCTTTTGATCCGGCCGTGGACCGCCCCGCCCAACGCGAACCAACACCTGGGACACCCAACCGTGTGCTCACAAGCCCCGTGATCCCCACCACCCGACCTAATGCGCTGTTTTTCAATCGGGTGCGGGACGGCGGGGGAATGCACTCCCACCCCCGATTCGCTCAAGTGCCATAAGTCTGACCGCAAGTCGCGGTCGTCGGTGCCACCGAGCATCCTCCAAGTAGTAATCTATATACATGCCAGAGGCTGACCATGGGGGACTTTTCTACTGCAACAGGTCAGGTGCGTTTCTGCCCGCTATGTGCACAAGTCGTCTCTTCCTGTTCAGACAGTTCGGGGGAGAAGCAATCCAGAGAACCAGACGATCATTCCCGGAAGAACGCGGATGGCCTTGCGAACTGGAAATAATAACCCGCATACTTTCATCCGGGCGGTGTGCTTGGCGGTCAAATTGCGCACCGTCTTCACCCCATTCGGGGGGAGAGACACGACCATGAACCTGTATTTGGAGCCGCGTTTGAGCCGATACTAAAGTCCGGCAAGCAGTTCATTACCGATACATACGAGGCGCCCAGATTGCTCTTCCCCCCTATGCGTTGCACATCTTCGCGAGGTCGGCAACACAGCGACGCGGCATTCTGCTACCCCCTGCTATACGGTTTTCCCGGTCCTCTGCTCTGCCTCCGCCTATTACCGGCTGTCATTCTCCTGCGGATTGAAGTCGACGTATTGCCTGCAAACACCAACCCCCTGGGAACCGTTCTTGGGGCGACGACACGTGGGTGCCGGTTCGCTCGCCGGTCGCATTTCTCGCCGCCGCGGCATGCGTCACATGGGTCGTCGAAGGCGGGTTGTCGGCACAACCACGCTGCTCGACCCGACCTGGTCCAAGCCCCCGTCCTTTCCCGTCGCCTACTTTGCCCTCCGATGCGTGTAAAGCTCGATGAAGAGGATATCTGCCGAGAGTATCAACTCGTTATCAGTACTACGTTTGGCGTCGTCCCGGCGGTTGAGTATCCAAGTCTGCCGATCATTTTCGCGCACAGTTTGTACTTCGCGACCTCAGTTCGTCACCCTGTCACTATCCGCCGCAACACAAGGACTGGCCTGAACCCGTCGTCCCCCCTCGACCCTCACAGGCTTGTACCAAAGCATAATAGATCATCTAAGCCCCCACCAACGCGCTGCGAATGACAACACCCTCAAAAGCATGCCCGGCTATCCGGCGTGGTACATCCCGGCGTGCTCGGCTACCGCCGGTCCTGCTAGGGTGGATCAAGTCACTTTGGATCCGGAATCAGGTGCTGAGCACGGCCTTCGAAATCGAGGTCGCTGTCCTTCTCCACCACCCGGAGTGTCACTCTCCGGTACGCAGGCGGTGAATATGGCAAACCGCCGCCGCCAGGGCGTCAGCGGCGTCAGCGGGGGGGGGCTCCCTCAACCCCAGAATCCGTCTGATCATGAATCCAACCTGACTCTTGTGCGCCGCACCCGTGCCTACCAGCGCACGCTTTATCTCCCGTGGAGAGTACTGGCAGGTCGGCACCCCGGCGGCGGCACAGGCTGCCAATATCACACCCCGGGCCTCTCCCAGGGTTATTGCCGTTCGGACGTTCCGCTGGAAAAAGGGGCTCTCCAACACCGCCACCGAAGGCGAATAGTCATCAATGACGTGGCAGATATTGGAGTAAAGGCGGCTGAGTCCTTCACCGTGGGACATCCGGGCGGGATTCCGGATGACATGATAATGCAGCAATGATACCCGCTTCCCCCGCACGGAGACCAGACCCACCCCCGTAGCCCGCAGGGAAGCATCGATCCCCATGACCACGAACTCGCGAGCCTGATCCACCCTAGGATTCCGTAAGCTGCGAAATCAGCTCGTCGGTGATGTCAGCATTATTGTACACGCTCTGAACGTCATCCAGATCTTCCAGGGCCTCAAAAAACTGCATGAGAGTCCTCGCCAGAGCAGCGTCCGAAATGGAAATGTACACATCCGGGACCAGGGTCACTTCACATGACGTGACCGGAATGGCTGCGCTGCGTAACGCCTCCACTACACCGGAAAACGCTTCCGGCGTGGTCCAGACCTCAAACTGGCCGTTTTCCTCATTTACATCATCTGCTCCCGCGCGGACGGCGATCTCCAGCAGGCGATCTTCTTGGACCTTGTCCGCCGGCACGGTGATACATCCACGCCGACGGAAGAGGCGTGCCACGCTGCCCTGCCCACTCAGTCTACCGTGATACCGATTGAAAATCTTGCGGACTTCCGACGTCGTCCGGTTGCGGTTGTCCGTAAGGGCCTGCACAATCAGGCCGACGCCGCCGGCAGCGTAGCCCTCGTATACCACCTCCTCGTAGGCCGCGCATCCACTCTGACCGGCCCCTTTCTTGATCGCCCGTTCAATGTTATCCATGGGCATGTTTGCGGCGCGCGCCTTCTGGATCACCTGGCGTAAGACCGGATTGCCCGAGGGTTCCGCGCCACCGTCCCGCGCAGCTATCATGATCTCACGGGCGAGCTTGCTGAAAATCTTTCCGCGCCTTGCGTCGGTCGCCGCCTTTTTACGCTTGATGGTTGACCATTTGCTGTGTCCGCTCATCCCCGGCCTCTACGCTCCCCGCACAAGCCCTGCCGGTGTTGACCATTTCTTCCTATTCAGCCTGCCGCTCTTTCTGTGAGACCGCGATTATCTTCTGCGCTATGTTACTGGGCACGACTTCGTATCGCGAGAACTGCATTTCAAATGTACCGCGACCGCCGGTGAGACTGCGAAGTTGAGAGGCATAGGTAAACATTTCGGCCTGGGGAACCTCGGCATGTATCACCTGAAGGCCGTCTTCAGTCGACATGCCAAGGATGCGGCCCCGGCGCTGATTGAGATCGCCGGCAACCTCGCCCATGAACTGATCCGGTATCATCACCTTCACCTTCATTATCGGTTCCAGCAACACCGGTCTGGCTTTGGACATGCCATCCCGAAAAGCCCGCGCGGCCGCAATCTTGAAAGATATCTCTGAGGAATCCACCTCGTGATGAGACCCGTCGTATACTGTAACCTTCACGTTGATCACCGGATAGCCCGCCAAGGCTCCGGCCTGCATGGCCTCCACCAATCCCTTCTGGATCGCCGGCATAAAGCCGGAGGGAATCACCCCGCCCACGATGGCGTCCACGAACCATTCCTCGTCGGACGGCTCCCGGGGCTCCGCGCGAAGATATACTTCTCCGTACTGGCCTCGTCCCCCGGTCTGCTTCTTGTGCTTGTAATGCCCCTCCCCGACCGCCGTGATCGTCTCCTTGTAAGGCACTCGGGGCGTGGTCAGCCCCACATCTACATTGCTGCGCTGTTTCAGCCTCTTGACCGCAACATCAATCTGGACGTCTCCCAATCCCGACAGAATCAGCTCCTTGGTCTCAGGATTACGCTCCACTTTCAGCGTGGGGTCATCTTCCGCAAGACGTTGAAGACCGGTGCTGAGTTTGTCTTCGTCTCCCTGACTTTTGGGAGCGACTGCGTATGATGCGACCGGCTGCGGAAAAACGATCGGGGGCAGAGTGCGGTCACAGCCCGGTGATGTCAGAGTATCATTCAGGGTTGTATAACGGAGCTTCGCCAGCGCGACGATCTCTCCGGCCGCGGCGGCCCCCACCGTCTCCTGATGGCGGCCGTTCACCACGTATACACTCCCTATTCGTTCCTTCTGCTTTTTCGTGGAATTATAGACCTCGCTATCACTCTCCAAGATCCCCCCAAAAATCCGGACAAAAAGCATCTGGCCCACATATGGATCGTTCACGGCCCGCCAGACCAAACCCATCAGCGGCCCTTCAGCCGACCCGTCGACAGCTTCCCCACTCTGGTCCTGTGGTGGACGATCCCCCGGAGCCGGAAAGAAGCGGCATACTCCCCTGAGCAACTGCTCGACACCCTGCTCACTCTTCCCGGAGGCGAACCATACCGGGACGAGCTTGCACTCCAGAACCGCCCGGCGCGCTCCAGCAGCAACTTCCTCCGCTGAAAGCTCCTCGCCACCAAGGTACTTCTCGATAAGGGTATCGTCGGTCTCGGCAACCGCCTCCATCAGCTGCTCCTGGAACTGGGCGGTCCCGTCGTCCTTGCTCCCCCCCGGAAGTATTTCGGTTATTCCGCCGCTGGTGGGATACACCACGGGGATACAACGGCGACCCCAGATGTCCCGCAGCTTCTCCAATACCCCTCGCGGATCAGCATTCTCCCGGTCTATTCCGGTTATCACAACCCCCCGGGGGATGCTCCGGTGTTCGCAGAGTTTCCACGCACGCGTGGTTCCTACCTGCAACCCTCCCACCGCATCTACTGCAATCAGGGCGGCATCTGCTACACCGGCGGCGGCCACTACCTGACCGAAAAAATCGGCATATCCGGGAGTATCAACAAAAACCAGACGAGCTATGCTCTCGTCATATGCGAAATCTACGGTAAAGGGCTTAGCCCATATGGATATCTTCCGCTCCTTCTCCTCCTCTGTCCAATCAGCCATACTCGATCCATCATCCGGCGTACCCAAGCGCGTATTCAGACCAACGCGATGAAGAATGGCATCGACCAGTTGGGTTTTCCCGCTGCCGGTATGACCCAGCAATACGAAGTTACGCACAGCGTTGTGTTTCCCCCTCTTCATTGTCCGCATATGCAACCTCTCATCATTGATACCACTCCAGAAACCAGGGAAATGCGGCGATTTCTTACTACATCTCAGGCCGCAAACGCAATTCTTTTCCGGACGGCTCAGCAGCGGAAAGCGACTATCCCCGACCGAGCGGCCCTTAGCCAAGCGGGAAGAGGCCCTCGAACCTCACCCCTTTGCGCGGCTCCGCCATCCAATCAGCCACGGCCTCTCTCCACTTCAGATAATGGGATGTCGCCTTGTGCGCAGCCGCAGCACCAGCATCGCGATATGCCTCGTAGAGAATAAAATAGGTCGGATCGTCCACCGACCGCAACACGTCGAATCTCAGATTTCCCTCTTCTTGCACTGAAGCATAATGATTCTCGCGAGTCGCTGCGATGAAATCATCCACCCTCTCGGGCTTCACGTGAACATGAACCAGCGTCACATACATCTGCCCCCCCTTCCTTCCGGTTGCGATCAGAACCTCTCCCGTCAGCCCTCAGCGCTCGCCCGAAGACCTGAATACCACCAGCTCCTCCGACTTCTCCTTGGCCGCGACGGATTCCGGGGAAAATACAAAGGGGCCCACGGTAATGAATACCAACCCGGAAAGACAGATAAGAAGCGAAGTGGCAACCGCGACCGGCGGCCATGTAAAAATCATTGCCACCATCAGTGCCGCGGGCAAGAAAAAGGCCGGATCTTTCGTCAACTTCGGATACCGGATGGTTGAGATTTCCAGCAACAGCATTACCAGCAAGACACCCCATACAAACAGCGACCACGGTCCGTGCGAGAGAGAGAAACCGGTTTCGATGAGTACATCACTGGACTCCACGAATACAAACAGCGCGATCCAGCCCGCCGCTATGGTCACCGGCAGACCAACGTAGCCATCCTGTCCGCGGTCGGGATTGACTATGCGAAAGCGCGCCAGTCTGGCTGCCGCCATAATCACCACCAGTGAAGGCACAACCACTCCCCACGGACCGAGGGGCTGGAAAACCGCCTCGTATGCCAGCACAGCCGGGGCCACTCCAAAACAGGTAATGTCCACGAAGGTATCAAACTCAGCGCCAAACAGCGATGTCGCCCTCATCCATCGCGCGATATTCCCATCCAGCCCATCAAGCACCATTCCCAGCATTATCAGCCGCGCAGCGCTGACGAAGTCTCCTTCCGCACTCTTCAGGATGCTGAAGAAACCCGCCAGCAGACCAGCCGCACTCAAAGAAAACGGCACCCCGGCCTTAAGATGACTCTTGCTGGTCATGTTCATCACTACCTATCCTCGCTACCGCGGTTGTCCCTGCAAACACCTTGCAGCCCACCCCCACGCATGGCCGCACTGTCGCAGCCGGAAGATACATATCCAGCCGCGATCCGAACCTCATCATGCCAAGTTCCTGTCCCTGAGCCACCCTCTCACCTTCGCGCAGCCAACAAGCCACCCGCCGGACGAAAGGTCCCGCGATCTGGTGGACAATGCAGCGCACCCCCCCTGCCGAAAGTACGATCTCCGTGTGCTCATTATACTCGGAGGACTTTTCCTTGATAGTGAAAAAATGTCGCCCGGGGACATACCGGTAAGCGGTGACCGTCGCGGTAATCGGCGAACGGTTCACATGGACGTCGAGTGGGGAAAGAAAAATACTTAGGCATAATGCCCTGTTCTCCGGAAAGCGCCCATCGTCCACCTCCTCTACGCGCCGGACGGTTCCATCCGCTCCGGCCACGATTACATTCGGATCACCTGGCGGTGTTCTATCCGGATTGCGATGGAAGTACGCCATGAACAAAGCGGCCACGACGCCCACCGTACCCCCAGCCAGCCAGAGGAAACTGGCAGTCCGTATGCCCAGCGCCAGCATGCCCCCCGCGGCGACCAAGGGCACGGCAATCCACGGCATCGCTCCTCGCGCCAGACGCATCTTTATCCCCCGACTCCGAATCAGTCGGTAGATTCACCCACCGCAATGACACGGGCATCGCTCCAGAGATCTTCCAACGCGTAGTATTCCCGGAGCTGGCGAGTCAATATATGAACCATGAAATCCAGATAGTCCAGTACCACCCAGCCGCTGTCCTCGTGACCCGCACGGCGGTGCTTTACCGTCCCCATCTCGGCTAGCTTCTTCTCTACTTCCTCGCATAACGCCTTGATATGCGGAGTATTTTCACCGGTGACGATAATCATATAATCGGTCACATCGTTCAGCCCACGCACATCCAATATCACCGGATCCCGTCCCTTCTTCTGTAAGAGACTGGCCCGAGCCCCTAGAACCAGACTCCGGACAAGCGATCCGGCTCTGTCAATCCTCCCGCTTCGGCTCACTTCGATCAGATGCCTTCCGGCCGTATAATCCGACCTGCCTAATATAGGCCGCAACAGAATCCGGCACAAAATACCGGTAACCCCGGCCCGATGCAATTCTGCGCCGGATCTCGCTCGAGGATATTTCCACTAGATGCCCCCGATGGACTCCCGCAGCCAATTTTTCCGGCCATGGAGGCTTCAGCCGGATATCTTCCGCCTTGACCACCGGGATCCCCGGTCGCTGGAAAACCAGTAACTCACAAAACTCCAACACCGCATAAATATCTTTCCACGTATGCAGCTCACGAAGACAGTCGCTGCCCAGTATGAGCACCAGTTCCATTCCGGGAAACGCCGTTCTCAAATCCCGCAAAGTGTCCACCGTATAGGTTATCCCGCCCCTCTGGGCATCTACCTCACTCAGCTCCAGAACGCCGTCGTCCGCTACGGCCCGTTCAACCATGGCGATCCGGTGCCGGATATCCGCCAACCCTTCTTTTGGTTTGTGCGGCGGCGTGGCGCAAGGCGTCAACAACACACGGTCCAAGCCCCCCTTTTCCGCCGCGTCAAGTGCCAAGATTAAATGGCCTAGATGTATGGGATTGAAAGCCCCACCAAGTATCCCCATCCGCATGACCCGCCTCCACCGTTATACTAACACCGGCCCTATTGACAAACAAGCCCGCCCCGAGTACTACCACGCTGCAAGATATTCACCCTTGACGGGGGAATCCCGGCCGAAGAGGATGGGGTTCCGGCCGTAAGAAGTGTCCCCAAACAAGGAGTAGATCATGCTCCGGCTGGCGACAATGGGATCGGGGAAGGGATCAAACCTCCAGGCCATACTGGATGCGATCGACTCGGGGCGCCTCGCGGCTCAAGTAGTTTGCGTGGTATCGGATGTACCCGACGCCTTCATCCTGGAACGTGCCCGCCGCCGCGGTGTCCCGGCTTACTTCGTCGACTGTTCTCCGTTCAAGACCAAGCTCGACGGCGAGGGAGAAAGGAAGGTGATCTCGATCCTGGAGGAACACGGTGCCGATACGGTTGCACTGGCCGGCTTCATGCGGATAATCAAAGCGGGCCTGCTCACCCGCTATCCCATGCGTATTCTCAATATCCACCCTTCTCTTCTCCCTGCTTTTCCCGGTCTCCAAGCCTGGAAGCAGGCACTGGAATACGGAGTGAAAATTTCGGGTTGCACTGTCCACTTTGTGGACCTTGGCATGGACACCGGCCCGATTATCCTCCAGCGCTCGGTAGCGGTGCTCGAAAACGATACCCCCGAGACCCTCCACGCGCGAATACAGCGGGAAGAACACATCGCCTACCCTGAAGCACTCCAGTTACTTTCCGAGAACCGTCTCAGGATAGAAGGTCGCCGTGTGCGGATCGTGTAGAGTGCGGCTCCGTTCAGTAAACTTCAGCGCCCCCGAGTATACCAACTTCGGCGGGTGCTATTGTGAAAAATGATCGGGTGGACAGCCGGGCGGCGATACGGTAGGTTACTGCATCACGAGGACTGAACCGTCATGCGTGCCGGGGCAGGAAAAAGGCGGCAGATCGTTCTGGGCTTACCCAAGGGAAGCCTGCAGGAGATCACGCTATACCTCCTCAAGAAGGCCGGCTACTCGGTGACTGTGGGCAGCCGCGCCTACATACCCGTCATTGATGATCCGGAAATCGAGGCCCGTTTGATCCGCGCCCAGGAAATCAGCCGCTATGTGGAAAATGGGCTGCTGGATGCCGGTATCACCGGGTACGACTGGATTGTCGAAAACCGGTCCGACGTGGTCGAAGTCGCCGAGCTGGTCTATGCCCGTCAAGGCCTGCGACCGGTCAGATGGGTCCTGGCCGTGCCCGAGGACTCGCCGATCCGGTCTGTGAAAGATCTGCAGGGCAAGAGGATTGCCACCGAGGCAGTCGGCCTGACGCGCCAATACCTCCAGAAACACGGGGTGGACGCGGAGGTTGAATTCTCCTGGGGGGCCACGGAGGTCAAAGCACCCGAACTCGTAGATGCGATCGTTGAAATTACCGAAACCGGCGTCTCGCTGCGTGCCAACAACCTGCGGGTGCTCGATACGGTTCTGGAGTCCACGACACGAATCATAGCCAACCGTCGTGCATGGGACGACTCGTGGAAGCGGAGAAAAATTTCCAACCTGGCACTCCTTATGAAGGGGGTCCTCCTTGCTGAAGCACGTGTCCTGATCAAGATGAACGTACCGAAGGACAAGCTCGAGCAGGTGATCTCTCTGTTGCCTGCGATGCACGCACCGACCATCAACCCCCTAACAAGCGACAATTGGTGCTCAATCGAATCCGTAGTCGAAGAGACAACGGTCCGCGAGATCATTCCACGCCTCAAAGAGGCGGGAGCTGCCGACATAATTGAATTGCCGTTGAACAAGGTGGTACCATGACTGTCTCAGATGCCAGGATGTATCCTGGCATTGCGGTCCACTTCGGGCGGTGAACGCTGTTGAAATCGGCGGAATATATGGAACAGACTGCATCGGTTGAGAAAGGCACAGGCTCATGGGCAGTATCAAGAAAAAGCGCCTCAAGAAAATGGCCAAGCACAAGCGGCGTAAGCGGCTGCGTGCTAACCGGCACAAGAAGAGATAGGTCAAGAAAGATCCCGGGCGGGACTGCACGGAGACTGCTGCCGTGGATGAGGCCGATTGCGGCGGCTTTACTTCTGGCGCTGTGCGGTTGCTCGGTCCTGGGTGGAGGCCGGCCCTCACCTGCCAATCATATGTCACCCCCCCGCCGTCCCCTGGTTTCACGGCAGATGCGTTTTGCCGATGCACTCGCGACCTTCGCAGTTGGACTGATCGCCGACATAGCGGATGACCCAGATGCGGTCCTCACCAACTGTCTGCGCCTTATCGCACTGGACCCCGACAGCGATGCCACCTATCTTCGAGCTTCGCTCGCCTATTTGGAAAAAGGAGAGTCCGACAAGGCGATCAAGATCCTGGAACGGCTGAAGAGGCGCAAGCGCCGCGACCCTCTGCCGTATATCTATTTGGCCATAGTCTACGAGACCATGGGACGGAATGATCAAGCCACACTCTGCTACCGGAGGGCGATCAAGCTCGGCTCAGATGACCCGGTTCCCTATCAGCGCCTGGCCTCAGGCTATACCTCCAAGAACGATTTCGAACGTGCCGCAGCCGTACTCGAAAAGGGAGTGCGAATCGTCCGGGATCCCTCTGTTCTGCTGGCCGCCCTGGCCGATGTTCATCTCTTGCGAGCCGACCGGGCACCCTCGGAGGCCGCGAAGTTGCAGGCTCTGGCGGATGCCGCCCCTATTGTGGAGAAGCTCGCCCAAGAGGCCTCAGCGGACAACACCACCTCGCTCTGGATCCTTGCCGGAATATATGCCGACCTGCACCATTACCGGAAGGTCGTGCAAACTCTCGCGCGTGTAGGATCCGTGGTGAATGATGAACTGCTGGCCACGACCTCGATAGCCTACTGGGTGACCACCCGAGACGACTGGCAAGATATCGTTGCCGCAGTGGAGAAAGAGGTGTCCTCTGACCCTACCAATCACGACTTGCGGCTCTGGCTGGCAGGGATCTTCCGTAATAAGGGAGAAACCACAAAGGCCGTTGCTCTATATCGCGCCCTGCTGAAGGAGCCTGATCCCCCACGGACGGCCTATATTGACCTGGCTAGGATTTTGTTGGAGCGCGGTGAGGAAGAAGCTCGGCAAGTCATCGAGGAAGGTCTTCAGCGTTTTCCGGATGATGCTGACTTGCACAACATTTATGCCTATTTCCTCTTCTCACAGAAGCTGTACCGCGATGCCCTACCCGTATATGAAGCCGCTGAAAAGCGACTCCTGGACCAATCCCGCCAGCCTAATACTGCTTTCCATGTCAACTATGCCTTGGCCGCCCTCAACGCCGGTAGTATCGAGGTGGCCGCTCGTCAACTGGCCAAAGCCATAGAGATGAACCCGCAGGCACTTTCGGCCTTCTCCAAAAGCCTCGCTGATCTGCCGGAGGAAACAATCCGCCATGCAATTGCAGTGTTGACTTCCGCATCGGCTGAGTCCGATCTGCGGGGAACGCTGCTATTCCTGGCGGCTTTCCTGCAGATACGGCTCCACGATTTCCAACAGGCCTATCAAACTTTTCAAAAATTGATGCCTATTCTCACCTCACAGGAAACGCGCAAGAACCTGCAGGAATCGGGGGTACTGGACGACCTGTACTTCTATTACGGAATGGTTGCTGAACGAACCGGCCGGTTCGACGAAGCGGCGCAGCATTTCGAACGCTGCATTGAAATCAAGCCGGATGCGGCCGAGGCGTTGAACTACCTCGCGTACATGTGGGCTGAACTTGGAACCAACTTGACTAAGGCCCAGAAATATGTGCAGCGGGCGCTCAGCAAGGATCCCGAGAATCCTGCCTATATCGACACCCTGGGATGGATTTACTATATGCGCGGCGACTATTCCAATGCACTGCGAGAAATCCAACGCGCATACGATCGGCTGCCGCGCGATCCAACGATCACTGAACACCTGGGGGATGTACATGCCCGTCTTGATAATAAGAAAGAAGCACTCAAGTACTGGATTAAGGCCCTGAAACAACAACCGGATAACCCCAAATTGCGCCACAAGCTGGAAGAAATGGGACTGATTCCCGACTCTCTCGTCTCCGAAGAATCACAGCCTATCCTTCCAGAAGCCCTGACTGGCCACAGCCCGGACAGTAGCAATCCTCCCCAGGATGAGAACCGCGGCTCCCCTCCGGAACCCTGTGCTGCCCCCTCGTCTGAAAAAACGGATCCCCGCAGTACTTTTTAGTTCGCTACCAGTAGGTTCCGACCGGTCGGTCGACATGTGGACCGCTGCCCGATGACAGCGGTGTTTCTTTCCCTTGCGGTATTTCGTTCCCCCAATCAGAATTCATTCCCAACGATCGCCGGTTGCGACGTCGTGCCCCAAGACATATTCGTATCCGGTCATAACGCGTCGGCCTGCCGGCTGCACCTTCAATAACCTCACCGCCCCCCCCATGGCGGCTATCGCCGGACCATCTCGATTAATGTCCACCACCTCCCCGGGTATTCCCGAAAAGGGGACCACGCGTGCGGACCGCACGTGCAACAGGGGTCCATCGCGACCTTCGGGAAAACAGTAACATCCCGGCCAAGGTTGAAACCCCCGTATCCGGTTGCGGATCTCCATAGCCGGGCGCCGCCAGTCTATCTTCCCATGCTCCTTGCTCAGTTTCGGGGCAAACGTCGCTTGGGAATGATCCTGCGGGACCGCGGTCACCCTACCGCGGAGGAAGTCGTTCAGAACTCCCACAATAGCCTCCGCCCCCTGATTTGCCAGCTTTTCCGTCAGCGATACCGCGTCATCATCATCATCTATCGGCATCCGCTCCTGCAGAATGATATCTCCGGCATCCATCTCAGGTGTCACGAACAGGATACTGATACCGGTTTCCTTCTCACCATTTGCAAGTGCCCACTGCACCGGAGCAGCCCCGCGATATCTGGGTAGCAGGGAAGGATGAACATTGATCGTACCGAGGCGAGGCAATTCTACAACGACCGGCGGAAGATAGGAACCGTAGTCAGCGACTACTCCTAGATCAGGAGCCATCCGACGCAGGTGTTTTTCCTCGTCGCGCGGAGAGCGGGGTGTATGCATTTCAATACCCGCTGCGGTGGCAAACTCTTTCACCGGGCATGCCCGAAGCTTGCGGCGCCTACCGGCAGGTTTATCGGGCTTGGATACCACCGCAACCAGCTCGACTACCTTGCACTTCAGGATCGATTCCAGCACCGCCCTTCCAAGCAGGCCGGACCCCCAGAAGACCACACGCAGCCGGTCTGTCTCCCTATATTGTGTCATGATATCCTTTGCTAGTCGGTCCCACTGAAGTACAATGCTCGTTATAGGAGCTTTGCGACCAATAATGCGGCTCACTCGGATAGAAGACAAGGCCTATGCCGCCTTCGAAAAAGTGCGCGCGAGCGGACTCGCAGCACCGAAGATGATCGTCTTCGGCTCGCACAAGTTGCTGGAGGTGGGCGAACTCGCCTATCCGTTCGCGGGGCGCGGCAAGGCGCTGGTGCTCATGGGGGGACGATCGGCCCGTCACTTCGGCGGCTTCGACCGACTGGCTACTATCCTCGACCGCTACCGCATTGCGGTGGAGGTCTTCGAGGGGATCAGTCGCGAGCCAACCATCGAGATCGTTAACCGCGCTGCCGAACAGGCTAGAAGGCTGCGCCCGGACGCAGTAATCAGCCTTGGCGGCGGAAGCGTAATTGACACTGGGAAGGCCGTGGCTGCCTTGGCGGTCAACCCCGGATCCGTCGAGGACTATCTCGAGGGCGTGGGACGGGGTTTCACTATTTCGCAATCACCGCTTCCCCATATCGCCATACCCACTACGGCGGGCACCGGAAGTGAAATGACCAAGAATGCCGTTATCTGCTCCCCCGAGGCAGGGTACAAGAAAAGTATGCGTGATGAGCGTATGATTCCCACCGCCGCACTCATTGATCCTGAATTGAGCATCACGGTTCCCCCGCATGTCACTGCTTTCGGAGGCATGGATGCGCTGACTCACCTTATCGAGTCATGCATTACCACCAAACGGCGCGCTGAAGTCAGCGACCTCGCGCTCGAAGCACTGCGCAATTTGCAGTTGGGACTATCGGTCGCTTATGAGGATCCCGGAAACCTCCCGGCGCGAGAAAGAATGTCATACATCAGCGCCGTCAGCGGAGTATGCCTGGCCAATGCGGGGCTTGCCATGGCTCATGGCATCGCTGCGGCGCTTGGGGCCCTCTACGATGTACCCCACGGGCTCGCGTGTGCCGCACTGCTTCCCCACTCACTTCGTTATAATGCGGTAGCGTGCAGGGAAGAATTGGGGGAGGCGCTGGCCGCGTTTCTGAATCAATCTGCTCCCGAGGAAAGCAGTATAGACGAAGGGTTGGCTGCGATTGAGAGCCTTGCGCGTTGGCTCCAGATTCCCACCGATCTGAAGTTCCTAAATCTCAAAGAAGACGACCTTCGGAGGCTGGCCCACGCCTCCATGGGCAGCAGCATGTCGACCAATCCGGTGCCCATGACCGCCGAAAAGGTCTTGGAGTTCTTGAAGTTGATCGCTTGACTGCCATGAAGCCGGGGTAACCGCGCCTCGTACCCCGGGGCCCGCGGGCAGACGTAGTTCATTTATCGAAAATCCCCGGGAGCCGATCCGGCCCCCGTCCGCACAACCCCACCGAAATCAGCGGCTCTCAGGGGGGACCGCCCGGAAAAGCTCTTCGCCCGTGTCCGCATTCTGGATGATAAAGCTTTCCATGTGGCATGCAGGATTAGCCACAAAGCTGAGATTGGCACCGTATCTTTCCTGCAGGCTTAGAAGGATGTCCTCGTCCTGACGCCGCATTCTATCGAGTACGCCCGGATGGACTGTTATTCTGAGGTTGCATGCCTGACCGCTCTTCAGAATGGCATTCACTCTCCTCTGCACCTCTATGCTCATAGTAAGCGGATTCTTCACTTTTCCCCGTCCGTGACAGTATGGACAGTCACAGGAAGTAACCCGATGGATACTTTCTTCGGCCCGCTGCCGGGTCATTTCGAGCAGTCCCAAGGGCGAGATAGGCATCAGGTTAGTACGTGCCCTATCCTGCTGCATCGCTTTCTTCAAAGCCCGGAAAACCGCACGCTGGTTCTTGGACTGACGCATGTCAATAAAATCAACAACCACCAAGCCTCCGATATTACGGAGCCTAAGCTGCCTCGCGATCTCTTCCACGGCCTCCAAGTTAACTGTCAGCATCACGTCCTCCGCGGGGCTCGATGACTTGTGTCTGCCCGTATTGACATCTATCGCCACCAGGGCCTCGGTTTCATCGACAGTGATATAGCCACCCGACTTGAGCCATACCCGCCGCCGAAAGGCATGTTCGAGTTGACGTTCTACATCGAAATGCTCGAAGATGGGAACAGGGCCGTCGTAGAGCTGAATGCGGTTTCTGAGACGCCGGGAGATACGGCCCTTCTTCGCCCTGAGCCGCTCGAACACTTCCCGCGAATCGACAATAATACGGGAAACATCCTCGGTCAGCGAATCCCGCACCACGCGTTCCGCCAAATCAGGTTCCTGATAAAGAAGGCAGGGGGCGGGTTGACTCCTGATCTTCTCTTCGACCTCTTCCCAGATATCGATGAGATTTGCAAGATCCCGGACAAAACTGGTCTTGCGAACGCCCTCCGCCGCAGTGCGCGCAATAATTCCGATCCCCTTCCGCGCGGGTAGGCGAGCAATGATCTTCTTCAAGCGCTCCCGCTCCTTAGTATCCTCGATTTTGCGGGAAACCCCCTTCAAATTGCTTCCCGGCATAATCACCAGGTACCGGCCAGGTATACTCAGATTTGCCGTCACGCGCGGCCCCTTGGTCCCGATCACATCCTTCGTGACCTGAACCACAATCTCCGATCCTACGGGAAACCGCTTAGCTATCTCGCCCGCGGAACGCCGCTTCCGCCGTAGTTGTGGAGGTCCCCCGCCCTCATCGGCCTCCAGCAATCTGGCGGCATCCTCCGGTATCATATCCCAGTAGTGGATGAACGCGTTCTTCTTAAGACCGATATCCACAAACGCCGCCTGGAGGCCATCGTCGAGATTCTGGATGCGGCCCTTGAAGATACTCCCCACCAGGCGGGCCTCAGTAGGGCGCTCTATGAAAAAATGTTCCAGTCGTCCGTCCTCGAGAATGGCCGCCCGCGACTCGAGTGGTTCGATATTGATAATCACATCCCTGCGCAGCTTACTCTTTCTTGTCAACAACATTCTTCCTCCTCCTTGTTCAGCCCTAAATTCGCACAGAAAAAACACGCACGCTCTGCACCATGCCCAGACCCGCCATTAACGCCACTGTTACACTACCACCGTAGCTAACCAGGGGTAGCGGCAGCCCGGTTATCGGAAACAAACCGACCGTCATACCGACGTTCACAAAGACGTGAAAGAACAGCAGCACCGCCACGCCTACGCACAACAATTTTCCGGAGACCGTGCGGGCCGACAAGGCCGTCCGCAAGCAGGCGCTCAATATCACCAGGTAGAGTGCCAGTATCGCGGCCGATCCGACAAAGCCGGCCTCCTCCGCGATGACCGAAAAGATAAAATCCGTCGGCGCCACGCTTCGGGGTAGAAAGCCGAGAATGTTCTGGGTTCCTTTGAGGAACCCCTTTCCCCAAAGGCCCCCCGAGCCAACCGCAATTTCCGACTGGATCTTGTTCCAGCCGGCTCCCAAGGGGTCCTTGCCCGGATCCAGAAAAAAGAGAATGCGGTTCTTCTGATATTCATCCAGTGCCAGCCATCCCAACGGAGCAAACAATAGACCCAGAATACACAAGAAAACGAGAACCCGGCCAGGCACGCCCCCAACATACAGCAGAACCAGCAGCAGGGGTATCAACGCTGCAGCGGTCCCGAGATCGGGCTGCCGGAAAATCAGAGAAAAGGGCAAAGCGGTGATAAGAGCGGCGGTCAGTACAATCCGCCATCCGGTAACTCGCCGCGCACCAGAACCCAAGTATTTCGCAAGAACCACCACCAAAGCGATCTTGGCCAGCTCAGCAGGCTGGACGCATACACCCAGAATACACAGCCAGCGTTGAGCCCCGCGAACCGAAACACCTGCCACGATCGCCAGCAGAAGAAGCCCGACAGCCAAAGCGTACCAGGCCCAAGCCCCTCTCAGGATACGGCGGTAATCCGTCATGCCCACCAGTACGCATACCAGCAATCCTAACCCATCCCACACCAATTGCTTCCGGTAATAAGGGGCGACACGCAAAGGATCCCCATGAAAAGATGCGCTGTATATGAAACAGATCCCAACCCCCATCAGCGCTACGGCTGCGGCCATAATCATCCAATCGAAACGGCGCAGTCGAGTCCATCCTGTCGCCGACGAGCGCCTCGTCATTCCGCGGCCTCCAACTCGAAACACGTCTTGAGGATCTCCCTGACGACCGGCGCGGCATCCTGCCCACCACTGTGTCCCTCGTCTATCACGACGGAGACTGCGTACCGGGGGCCTTCCAGCGGAGCAAATGCGATCATCCAACAGTATTTCTTTCGGTCATTCTCCGGACCGTATTGGGCCGTGCCCGTTTTGCCAGCAATCCGATATCCCGGCAGAGCCGCGAGGCGCCCGGTACCATCGCGCGTCCCGACGACTTCCGCCATTCCTTCCTTTACCACCGCCAAAGCACGCGTCCGCCAGTCCAAACTGGTAGTCTCTCCGCCTCCGCGGGGTGATTCCCAAACGCCGTCTCGTATTATCCGTCCGACCACGTGAGGCCGTACAACGCGGCCCCCGTTAGCCAAGGCCGCCGCAACTACGGCCATCTGCAGCGGAGTAACCACGATAGCCCCTTGCCCAATCGCCAGATTGCACGTGTCGCCGTCGGACCAGCCGCGCCCGAAGTGGCGGCGGTGCCACTCGCGGTCTGGGACCAGCCCCGCAAGCTCGTAGTCCAAATCAATCCCTGTCCGTCGCCCAAGCCCCACCTCCTTCGCCAAGCGCCAGATAGCCTCGGGTCCGCAACGAAGCGCAAGTCTGAAGAAATAGACGTTACACGAATACCGCAGCGCAGTTACCATGTTGAGCCGCCCATGGCCTTTCCGATACCAGCAACGGAAGCGGCGGTCTCCCAAATCGAGATAACCCGGACACGTGAACTCCGTCTCACGGCCGGCTACGCCACTTGACAGGGCGGCCAGTGCTACGAGCGGTTTGATCGTACTGCCCGGAACGTAAGCGCCCGCAATGGCGCGGTTCAACAACGGTCTGCGCGGATCCTCGAGCAGCGTATTCCAGTCAGCAGACGCAATCGCGGGGATAAACAGATTCGGCTCGAAGCCCGGCGAACTTACCAGCGCCAGGATACGCCCATCCCGCGGGCTTAGAACCACCGCCGCACCAGACTTGTCTCCCAGCGCATCAAACACGGCCTGCTGAACACGTACGTCCAACGTCAGCCACAAGTCCACCCCGTCTTTGGCCGGCTTGGCGACCAGATCCCGATAGCGGAATCCCGAAGCATCCACCAACACAACTTTCCCCCCAGCCTCGCCCCGAAGCAACGAATCATAAGCTTTCTCGATTCCCCGTCGTCCCTCGTATTCCGGCCAGTAGTAGTCGAAATTTCTGCCGGACGGCGTCACGGACGCCCTTCCCACGTAGCCTACCACATGGCAGAACAGCGGCCCGAAGGGATAGCAACGCACTGAATCCACATAGAGCTCCACGCCGGGAATGTTGCTCGCGAGTTCTGCCCACCGGGCCAGAGCCACATCATCAAGATCCCGCCACACAATCAGTGGCAGCGGCAGGCGACGGCGGATATGCCTGCTTATGTCCTTCCGCGAGATCCTGCGGGGCAGGCCCAGCATGTCGGCTAGCCTGTCCAGCAGGCTGTCCACATACTCAACTGTACGAGACCACGGCCCTCGCTGGCGCAGTTCCTCAAAGTGTATCGCGATGCAATAACTGGGGCGGTTGTCCGCTAGCACTGTGCCACGGCAGTCGAAAATCCTGCCCCGTCGGCCCGGTAGACGTACCCTGCGCGTGCTCTGCCGGACGAGACGCTGCCGATAGCGTTCGCCACGAGCGACCTGCATCCGCCAGAGAACAATGCCCAGGAAAAAAAACCCGACAAGCATTCCTATCCAAACCAACCTTATGCGGAACCGCATGGATACCGATCTCGGCTCCGCTCTCTCAATGCGCTCCAGCATGACTCCCTACCATGCGGTCAAGATGCCCTCCCACCCAAAATGTCACCGGCGTGGTCACCGCTGCCGCAATCGACATACCGGTAATCACCCGAATGAGCGTCGTGAGTGACGGCATCACACCCCGCGCCATGTACGCCACCGCCCCGCTGAAACCGAAGACCGCCCCGAGTACACCACCCAAGACCGCTTGGGTGATCAAATGACTCGCATACAGCACCGGCCGGATACGTTCAAGAACCACCCCCATCAAGCCGAAAATCGCTATCGAGAATCCGAGGGGCGTAAAGGAAATGCTATCCTGTACAATCCCCACTACCACGATTTCGGCTGCCATGATCCAGCTTCGTCTTGTGAGGGCACAGTACGCACTCAGTGAGAGCAGAAAGGGAGGTGAAATCCATCCACCAAGCAACCGCACACCCCCGATTCCCTCCGCCGCTGCACAGAGCAGCAAAAGCGGCCCAAAAACGATGACCTCATTGCCCACCGGTGATCCTCCCACTCGGCGTCCGTTCTACTATCAAGACATGCGTTAGGGCATCCAGGTTCGCCGCAGGCGCCACCGCTACCCGCTGGTAAAGCCCCCCCTCCGCCTCCGTGACCTGCTCCACGTACCCGATGAGTAAACCGCGAGGCAACACGCCACCCAAGCCGGAGGTGATTACCTCGTCACCCGTTGCGATCTCAGCCTCACGATGCACAAATTCCATTTCACACACGGCGCCGATCTCGGACGGAAGCCCCGTACCCCGGACTATGCCGTAGGCCTCAGTCTTCGGTACTACCGCAGGAATATACGCAGACGGGTCAAGTGCTGCGGCGCGTCGGGGCGGTGGTCCGCTCCTCGCCGGTACTGAGGCGTCTTCAGTGGCTGGCCAACTGGCTGGGTCTTCCCTCCGCCGAGGGACTGGGCGACCTGGACGACGGCCTGGCCTCGGACTCCCGACTGCAGCGCGGGATCACCGCAGCCGAGTACCGCGCGAGCGAAAACGGGCGCGGACTGCAGGCCCCCAACCGCGCTCACGGCCTGCGCACC
>DTYT01000359.1 GCA_012961745.1 Kiritimatiellia bacterium
CCCAGCATTTCGAAAAAAGTGTGGTGATAGGTATCGTGCCCGACCTCTTCCAGGTCGTTGTGCTTACCGCTAACCCGGATACATTTCTGCGAGTTGGCGACGCGTCGGGATTCCGGCAGCATCGTACCCAGAAAAATTTCCTTAAATTGATTCATGCCGGCGTTCACGAAAAGAAGGGAAGGGTCGGCGGGCAGTATCAGGGGCGAACTGGGAACGATCCGGTGCTTCCGGGAGCGGAAAAACTCCAGGAATCCACGGCGCACCTCGGCTGCACTAGGACGTCTGGATGCAACTTCGTTCATGAGCCGGATGAAACCCGCGCTGCCCGCCACTCTCCCGGCCCTATCGCCCCCGCGCGGGCATCGCAACCTGCCGCGCCGCCTCCCGGAACTTCTCCCAGATTCGGTCCGTGATGCGCTTCTCCAGTTCCGGATCCTCTTTCAGCCGACGCACCGTGGCTTCCCGTCCCTGTCCCAGCTGCTCGCCCTCAAATGAGAACCATGCCCCACGCTTCTCCAGAACGCCCAAGTTGATTCCCGCATCCACCACCGACCCCTGCCAGGAAATACCCTCGGAATACAGGATATCGAACTCCGCTTCGGTGAAGGGAGGCGCCAGTTTGTTCTTCACCACCCGCACCTTGCAACGATTCCCTACCGGCTGCCCGCGGCTGTCCTTTATGGTGGCGACCCGGCGTATATCCATCCGGACGGTGGCATAGAACTTCAGGGCGCGCCCTCCCGGAGTGGTTTCCGGATTACCGAACATCACACCTATTTTCTCACGGATCTGGTTGGTAAACACGCAGCAGGTCTTCGACTTGCTAATGGCCGCGGTCAGCTTGCGGAGGGCCTGGGACATCAGGCGGGCCTGCAACCCTACGTGCGTGTCCCCCATCTCGCCTTCCAATTCCGCCCTTGGCGCTAGTGCGGCCACCGAATCGATCACCACCACATCCAGCGTATTGCTCCGTACAAGAGTCTCGGCAATATTCAAGGCTTCCTCTCCGGAGTCCGGCTGGGAAACCAAAAGATCATCCAGATTCACGCCTATCGCCTGCGCGTAACGCGGACTCAACGCGTGCTCCGCATCAATGAAGGCCGCCAGACCACCCGCCTTCTGGGTGTTGGCTATCAGGTGCAAAACCAGCGTGGTCTTCCCCGAAGCTTCCGGCCCGAAAACCTCCACCACCCGACCCCGCGGCACGCCGCCGATACCTAATGCCAGGTCAAGGCTCAGCGCCCCGGTAGAAATCACCTCCACTGCAGTGGCCGCCTGCTCGGCGCCCAGGCGCATGATCGCGCCGTCACCGTACTGCTTCTGGATCTGCGAAAGAACCGCGCTCAGTTCGGCGGGTAGTGAGCCCTCCCTGCCGCCCTTCTTTTTCTCTCCGCTGGTTGCCATGTCTAATCCGCTCCTTTCATCGGGGATTCGTGCAACATTGTATACACCGCTCCGCTCGGTTCCAAGACGCTTCTCATCACCACCATCCTGGCCACCCGCACCACGCCCACCCGCTCACCGGAAAGCTTCTCCAGTTCGGCCGCCAGTCCCGACGCCCTACGCCGGGCCCGCACCCTTGCCAGGGTCACGTGAGGAGTAAAGAGCCGCTTCTCTTTCTCGAATCCCAGCCCCGCGAGACGGCTGGCTAGATCTTCATAGAGACGTTGGAGGGCACCGGTCGGCTCATTCACCCCCACCCATACGACCCGCGGATTGCTCCGGGGTCCGAAATATCCCACCCCTTGCAGCTCCATGACAAACGGGGCCACGGCCGCAGCCGCCGCGTCGCTGACGTCGTATATCGATTCCAATACCGAGGAATCCACGTGGCCGAGGAAGAAAAGGGTCAGATGCATGCTCTCCGGCTCGACCCAGCCCAAGGAAAATCCGGCGCTCTTCAAGCGTGACTGGAGCCACCCCATACGCCGACGGACTTCCTCCGACAGTTCGAGAGCTATGAACGACCGGATTCCACTGGTCGAATCCATCTCCTCAGCCCCGGCCGCTGCGCCCAAGCGCCCCCTCCTTGATCTCCGGCCCTACTCTCAAGACTCGTCTGCGAACCATATCCAGGGCGGTCTGGACACTCCATTGCCTGACAGCGTTGCGTCCGCCGTGGAAAAGTCTGCGCACGCTGACAACGCCATCCGCATCGGCAACCGCGACGAAAACCAGCCCCACCGGTTTATCCGCCGTTCCGCCGGTCGGACCGGCTATGCCGGTAATCGCCACTCCCACATCCGCGCAAAATCTCACGCGCACCCCGACCGCCATGGCCTCGGCGCACCGGGTGCTTACCGCCCCGTATCTCTGCAGGACCCCCGCAGGTACACCCAGATACCTTTCCTTGATCTGATTGCCGTAGGCGATGATCCCACCCACAAAGTACCGGGAACTGCCGCTGACCCTGGTGATGTGCGCCCCCAGAAGGCCGCCGGTACAGGATTCCGCCACGGCGACAGTCAATTTCTCACGCAGCAGCAGGCTCCCGACAGCCTCGGGCAGCCCGATCCTCTCCTCA
>DTYT01000360.1 GCA_012961745.1 Kiritimatiellia bacterium
TCGAAGATCACCTCGTCCATTCGGCTGCCCGTGTCTACGAGTGCAGTGGCTATGATCGTAAGGCTGCCGCCATCCTCAATATTGCGGGCGGCACCAAAAAATCGTTTCGGCTTGTGCAGGGCATTGGCATCCACGCCCCCTGACAGGATCTTTCCGCTATGGGGCTGTAAGGTATTATACGCCCGCGCCAAGCGGGTAATACTGTCCAGCAATATCGCGACGTCCATACCCGCCTCCGCCATCCTCTTGGCCATCTCGATCACGATCTCTGCCACCTGCGTATGCCTCTCCGGCGGCTCGTCAAAACAGGAGCTGACCACTTCCGCCTTGGTATTGCGAACCATGTCGGTAACTTCCTCTGGCCGCTCATCAATCAGCAGGATGATGAGTTTCACCTCGGGATGATTTGCCGATATGCTGTTGGCAATTTTCTGAAGCAATACCGTTTTTCCGGTCCGAGGGGGTGCCACGATCAACCCTCTCTGTCCCTTCCCGATCGGTGTCAGCAGATCCATCACCCGCATGGATATCTCGTCAGGCTCCGTTTCGAGAACCATACGTTCATCGGGGAAAAGTGGGGTAAGGTTCTCGAACGGGACTCGCACCCGGGCTTTCTCCGGATCGTCGCCGTTTATCCGGCTCACTTTCAGCAGCGCGAAGAAACGTTCCTTGTCCTTGGGGGGACGAATCTCTCCTTCGACCATGTCGCCGGTACGCAGGGCAAAGCGGCGGATTTGTGAAGGCGAAATGTATATGTCCTCCGGACAGGGAACGTAGTTGTAGGTCGGCGACCGCAAGAATCCAAAGCCGTCAGGGAGGATTTCCAACACACCGCTTCCGGACATCGTTCCCCCCATGCGGGCGTTGGCTTTGAGGATTTCGAAGATGAGCTCATGTTTCCGCAGTGCTCCCAGATCCCGCACTCCGAACTCGTCCGCCATTCGCTGCAGCTCCGGGATCCCTTTCTGTTGCAGGTCCGAAAGATTGATTTTCATTCCCCGGACCTGCATTTGCCCTTCCCTCTCATCCCGGACCTCCCCCCGCTGAAGTTCCCTCTCCCGAGCGGCCGGCTCCTCCGGGGCAGTCACCCGCCGCTCGACTTCATGGCCGGAATCTCCGGCCCGCGCGGAGGCGCCGCGGTTGCCTCTATTCCTGCTCCTGCTGGATCTGCTGTTTGCCATCATCTCTTTTCACTCCTCTGCCTGCTTTTCACCTGTCGCCACATCCTGATGGTTTGCGCCTGAAGCTGCTTCAAGGAACCGTCGTTATGTATGACAAAGTCAGCCAAACGACACTTCTCATCCAGCGGCATCTGGGCCGACATCCGAGCCCGGATGTGGTCGCTCCGCATTCCGCGCCGCCGCAGCCGCTCGAAAACGTGTTCCGGGCGGGAGGCTACACAGATCACAGCGTCCCACACCCCGGTCTCGCCGATTTCAAAAAGCAGCGGAATAATCACCGCCGCATCCTGGCGGGTTTCCCGCCGAAGACGTATCCACTTCCGCCAAGCTTCTCTCACCACGGGATGAATCATGTCGTTGAGTTTCGCCAGTCGAGCAGGATCTCCAAAGACGATCCCGGCCAAGCGACGCCTGTCAATCCTTCCCTCCGCGTCAAGAATCCCGCGTCCGAACTCGCGCACCACGTTCACGTAGGCCGGACCCCGCGGGTCCAAGCAACTGTGTGCCAATTCATCGGCTTCCAGCACGTCCACTCCCAATCCGCTCAGGATCCTGCCCACTTCGCTTTTTCCGCAACCGATACCCCCGGTAATCCCGACTATGCAGGGACCCTTCACCCTAGCGTCCTGCGCCCGGAGGGGTGTAGGAGAAATCCTGGTCCTGCAGTGATGCGCAGTGCGCGACGATTTCCATCGCTCTGCGGCAATTCAAGTCCCACCCCAGAGCTTCCCATGCGAGCTTTTCCGCTGCCTCCACCCGGCCTTCCTGCAGTAAGGCGGTGGCGCGACCGGCCAAATGATCAGCGCGGTGCTCCGCCCGGAAACCGATCGCCCTGAACACGCGGTACTTCCGGTTTTCCCATACCAGTGGAAAATAGCGGGTGCCCTTACTGGAAAACTCAAACATTCTTGCCGCCGCATCTTGCGCTGGAACCAGAGCATCAACCATATATCTCATCTGCCACTCCGGATGGATCGGAGAAAACTCCCCCCGCGACCATACCAGCCAGCCGACGCCGTAGCGGTCTGCAAATCGGCGCGCCTCCTCCTCGTCACCGCGAAAAACGGCCTCGGCGTACTCGCGCACCTTCCGTCGGATAACGGGGCTCTCAAATTTCGGATACAGCACAATCGGACACTCTGCATACGCCAATATGGTTCCGCTGATGCCAAAATTAGCTGCTACCGGTTGGTGCCGCCCGTTTTCCCGCAGCCACCGGCATAACGAGCCGATCGCCGCGTAATCGATCCCCGGACGACCCCAAAGATCCGCTCTGGCTATACTCTGCCATCCATCCACGAGGATCCCCGCCAGCAGCAGCCCGTAGAGCCCCCGCCTGCTCCAGCGTGCCTTGGATACGGCGCTTCCGCACAACAATCCCGCCAATACCGACCCGAAGATTGCCACATACGCATGAAACCTTACAAACAGGCAGTATGCAGCAAGCGAAACACTATAGAAGAACAACCACGGGATCTTCTGCATCCGCCGCATTGCCAGTGCAGCGGCCAGCGTCACTACTAACATTCCCGGAAAAAGCCTGAATGTCAATGCCCAAGTGGCGGAATTAAGCGCCGGCGTCCACATGATGCGCTGGTTGAAACTCAGCATCCCGGGATCCGCCGGCTTACAGTTGAGAAAGCGCAACTTCGCAGCAAGCAATTCCGTAAAGTGTCCATACGACGCCGCATACTCGGCTCCCCACAGGCTCCAAACTGTGAGCACCAGGAAAAGAGCTCCGGCCACTCGCGGCACTCTTGCAAAACGCGGCAGCTTCGCCTGCGGCATCCACGCGTAGACGCACCCCCACCCCAGCACCAGCAGCGCCGGGCTGCTGATCACACCGTGCGCCGCCAGATACGGATCCGCGAGACAAACACCGCCCAGTACGACCCAGTGCATCACCAGCAGAACGGCCAGCTTGCGCTCGAGGGTGCGTCCCGCAAACAGCCGCGATACGAACCACAAAGCCACGATCGTCAGGTAGAATTGGGTCATATCCCATACCACCAGAGCACTGCTGGCAATCCCCGCCGCCGCGGTACTCCAGACCCAAGTGCGCTTCGCTCCCGACTCCGACGACCAGAGACGGACCACCAGCAGCAAGTGAAGGGCGATCAAAGGAAAGGCCATATTTTCCCGCGAAAGTTCGACTCCCGAGGAACGTACCACCGCGGCCGGACTCACCGCGTAAAATATACTCGCGACCGTCGCCGGCCACACATGATTTGGACCGAGCAGGGCAAGCGTGACCAGGCCCACCCCCACGATCCCGCTACAGAACCAGGCGGTCTGAATCCATCTCAACTTCTCGTGCAAGTCCATTCCTTTCGGAAAAAAACGGGAAAGCGCACGGTACACGTATTCGGCTCCCAGGGAAAAGGTTTCCCGGACATTCACGCCTTCTGGGTAGCCGATATTCCGGTCACGCGTTGGTAATCCATCTTCCATGGTTCTGCGAACAAGATAAAACTGAACTGCGCTCTCCTGAGTGAAGCGCAGCAGGCTGTCGTGCCTTGCCGCCTGCACCAGATAGAGATGCCGTCGTACGGCCAAGCCCCCCCCGGCCACCAGTATCAGGAGGATCATCGTACGCCATCGGCTGGCATCACCGCCATTCACGAATGATTCTCCCTGCGATCACATTCACCCCCTGTGCCGGCGTACCGCCGCCATGGCACGCATACTACGAAGACTCAGCTCCGGAAGCTGTCCAGAAGCGACTTGAGTTCAAATTCCTCAAGAAATGGGTATATCCGTTCCGGATCCACTGGCCGCACCGCCAGCGCTTCAAGGGGCAGATCCAGCCTTTCATCATCCTTGAGCCGAATTAACTCCAGGTTCCGCGCCACCACCGGCAGAGCATCCCGGAGAGCTTCCCGCACCCGCTCCGGGGCAACATCATCGAGATGAGCTTCAATCTCTTTCAGCGAACCGAACCGGGCCGCGAGTTCGGCCGCCTTCTTGGGCCCGATCCCCCGAACACCCGGAATATTGTCAACCGGGTCGCCGATCAAAGCCAGCCACAGTGGTATCCTGGAAGGACTCACGCCGGTGAGCGCCTCGACGTCCGCCGGTCCCATGGCCTCCGCGGTCTTGCCTGGCTTGGCCACCCGTATCCGGTCGGATACCAGTTGCAGGAGGTCCTTGTCCGAACTTAGGATGACCACCTCCCAGCCCGCCCTCTCGGCGCGCCGCCCGAGCACGGCTATAAGGTCATCAGCCTCCTTACCGGGTATCAACACATACGGGATCCCCGCCAGTTCGAGGAATCGGTCTATCTGACGAAGTTGTTCCCCCAGATCATCCGGCATCGGCTTGCGCTGGGCCTTATAGGTATCCAAGAGGGCGACCCGCTCACTCGGCCGTCCGCCGTCGAACACTACCACCCAGTGGGTCGGTCTCCACTTTCGCCGTTCGCTTTCAAGTGCACGCAGGAAACCGAATATCGCGTTGGTTGGCCGCCCGTCGCGGGTACGCAGTCCCCGGATAGCATGGAATGCCCGGTATGCTACTCCGGTACCATCAACTACCAGTAGACGGTATCCCGACATTTCCCGACCGTCTTCCGCGCGGGGGACAGATACAGACTTCCGCTTCGGGTTCCGCTGAAACCGGGCGAGCCTCAGCGGGGCACAACCGCTGCCACTGGCTGAACGCCTAGCGTCGCAGCAGCACCCGGAATTTCGCCACCGGTACTGACCGGTGCCCCACCACTGATCGGCATCGTAGGTGCCTTGTGAATGGGATTGCCCGCCGGGTCAACCAGACGCGCAGTGACAAAGATCAGCAGGTTTCGTTTCTGGCTGCGCTCCCCTTCGGAACGGAACAGTCGTCCCAGCAGCGGAATATCACCCAAGAGAGGCACCTTATCACGCACCTTGACCACATCCTCACGGATGAGCCCCCCCATGACCACGGTCTGACCGTCCCACAGGACGATGCTGGTGGTCACACTCCGGCTACTGAATATTGGTTGGGGTATGTTGAAGACGAACGTGCGGTCGCCGCCCTCGTCCCCGATGGGCAGCGTGACCTCTGAACCGTACTGTATCCAACCCACAAGCTCCGAAACTTCGGGCACCAGGGTCAAATCTATCGTGTATCCGTCCGGTCCCACCGTCGGCGTCACGTTCAAAATCACGCCGGTTTCGCGAGTCTCGAATCCTCCCGGCGTGACTGTCGGGGGCGTCACCAGATTACCTTCGCTTTGAATCGTCGGCTGCGTAACTTCAAATTCCGTGGGATAGATGATCTCACGCACGACCTGTATCTGCGCGTTTACCCCGCTTCTGGTCGTCACCCTGGGAGCGGAAAGCAAGTCGGCCGCTCCGCGTTGTGAGAGGGCGTGCAGTATCATGCGGACTTCCGGATTGGTCAGGATGGTTGATATGGAAAGAATATTGCCCAGCGCACTGCGGGTGAGAGACCGCGTGACTGCACTGGCGGGCGATATGGTCGCGGTCGTCCGGTCCCAGCCGAAGAACCGCAATCCCTTGGTGAATCCTGCGGTATCGGCATCGACTTGAATCCGCTCCCGGCCGCTCACGGGAGCAGCCGACCTCTTGGTAGCCAGCTCCCAATTGTCAGTAAGAATCCACTCCAGTCCCAGTTCCTCCAAACGATCCTCCGCGATCTCCACGAACTTGGCCTCTATTTCCACCTGCCGCGGAACAACATTCAGTTGAGCAAGAATTCTCTCGAAGATCTCCAAGTTCTCGGGCGTATTGGCAACGATAAGGTGGCTGATTGCCGGGTTGTAGGTGATCGACGTTCCCTTGGGGAACGGTACCCCCGCCCTCTCGAAGAACTCCTTGACATCCGCACGCCGGATCTTCGTTTCCGCCCCCGCCATTTCCACGAATTCACCCGCCCGTGCCTCTTCCACCTGACGTTCGATGATCACATCGAGAATGGATGGTTGAACCGGGTACATCCGTGTAACGATCGGACCCGCCGCAAATCCCACCGGCGTTATAACCACCACATTACCTTCAATGCGGTACCTCAGGCCGGCAACCTCGGTAATGATCTTCAGGGCGTCCAAAAGGGCGATACGCCTGAGGTTCAGCGTGATGCTCGGCACCAGCGTCCCCTCGGTCGGCGCAGGTGGGGGGGCGGGGGCCGCCTCCTCGCCGAAGAACGGAAGTTCTTCCTCCAGAGCCGGCGCGGGTGGCGCTTCGGTCTCCGCGGCTTCAGAGGGAAGATTCAGCACTATGTTCACGCCGTGACCCTCCGGATCCCCGGCGATGCTTGCTTCTACCAAGAAATTCACCACATCGCGGATGTTCGCCTGTCGGAACTCGATTTCCGGGATGATGATTTTGGACATCTTCTCCCTGAGCCTCTCGGCCGCGGTCTGGGTCTTGATTACCTCGCGCCGGGCGACTTCCGGCGGTAGCTCGACTTCCTTTCGGATAGGGGGACTCCAGCTCTCCCTTACCTTCCGCAGGGCTTTCTGGCGCGTGGTTTCCAAGTGATAGGTGCTGATCTTCTCGCGCCGCTCTTCGATCTTTTTCAGGAACCTCATGGCGTCGGCGTTGTACTTGTCAACCGCCAGCACCCGGTCGAATGCCGCTTCCGCCGCATCCAAGTCACCGATCTCATAGAATTGCCGGCCCTCCTTGAGCAGCGTCTTGATCTCACCCGTCCTTTTTCGATATTCCGGCCGCTTGCGGGGGGCAACGGGGCGCTTCGCCAGCTCAGCGAGTTTCTCCTCAAGAACCTGCACCTTCTTCAGCAAACGAGCCGCGGGCTCATGGTCCGGAGCATGACGAAGGGCGCTCTCAAGATGAGCAGCGGCCTCCTCAAGCTTTTCCCGCTTACGATAAAGCTCAAGTGCGAGCCGGTAGTCGGCCTCAGCATGTCCCCAGTGGGCTCTTCTGATATCCCCCATCGTCGCCGGTCTCTCGGGAATATCCTGCAACGCCTGGGAAAACGACTGCCGTGCCTCGCTGAATTGGCCCTGCTCAAGCAGACGATATCCTGCCTCCAGCTCTTTCAAGCCCTTGACTTCCAACGCCTGCCTCCGTACCCGCTCCTGCTCCACCAGCCGCTGGGCTTCTTCGGATTCCGGAGCCATCACTTCTGCCTCAACCGCCTCCTCCTCCATCTCTACCGCCGCACTCTCTTCCTCGGGCGGGACACCCGCTGCCGCAGCCTCCCCTGTCTGCCCTGCGGGAACTTCCTCCTCGGCCTCGGCTTCCGGGCCGGGCATGCCTGTCTCATCCACTTCGATCTTTGCCTCCTCAACTGCCTCCTCTTCAGAAGGCACTTCCACAGGTACCCCCGCCGACACAGACGCCTCGGGGACCTCGCCCTCACCCTCGACTAAAGCCGTCTCGGCGCCCATGATCTCCGACGGAGCCGCCTCCACCTCTACGGTAGGGAACGCCACGATTTCCCCCTCGGTCTCGGTTCCGGATGCTGCTACGGCTTCTACCTCTTCCTCCCCCCCCAGATCCTCGAGCAGGGCTTCCAAGTCCTGCTCCTGGGCCGGTGAGCTCCCACCCCACAACACCAGTGCTGCTGCGACCAGCAAGGCTGAGATCCATGCTCTCATTCGCTTTTCCTCCTGGAATACGTGATCATCTCTGTCTCCCACGGCGACTGAAAGCAGCACTGCGAGCCTCCTCTTGCGTAGAACGCCCGCCACCTCGCAGCTTGTCCCTGAGCTCCTGGAGTTCCGACTCCGCGATACGGCTCACGAGGACTTCCGCATCGCTTTGCACGTCGCGTAATAATACGCCGTCACCCAGTATGTCAATGATTTTGTAGATCCGGTCCCGGACGGTGATCGTGTCTCCTACGTGGACTACAAAACGACTGGCGTCCGTCAGCAGCGCCAGGTATGCCACGCGTTCATAACGGGTCAGAGCCAAGTTTTTCACAAGCGGTATGATGCGATCGCCTTTGCGGAGAGTAAGGACGGACTCGTCCACCTTCCCCGCGGGCGTCTTCCTGATCTTGGGTTCGTAGCCGACCACTTTGTACCCGTCGATCACGTCACCGATCTTAACGAAGTACGACCTTTCCAGCGTCCTCAGATTCAACAGGAACCGGATCTCTCCATTGGCCAGCGTCTGCACGCCTTGGAAACGCATGCGGAACGGCCGGTTGACAACCCGTACCACCCGAAGCTTGACCACTGGATTGGGGAAGTCCTTGGAGTCGAACGGATCGGTGTCAGCCTGGAACTCCTCGATATTGCTGAACCCGTCGCAATCGGGGTCAGCGAAGGCGTCGGACGCGTCAAAAGGATTCAACCCGACCTTCTTCTCATATACGTCCGTCAACCCATCCCCGTCGCTGTCGATCTCCTCGGGCCGAACGATCTCCGGCTGCCGACGTCCGCAGAACGGGCACACATCGGCATCAAAGGGTATCGGCTTGCGGCAGTCTTCATATACACATAGGACCCGCAGCTCGCTGACGAAGAGCAGGTTGGTAAACGGAGGCAATTGCAACGGTTTACTCACCGTCTGCAACCGCTCGGCATACGGATCCATGGCCAACCGTTCCGCGCGCTTCCACTGCGACGGTAAGGTCTCCCTCACCAGGGATTCCAGAGTCGACCTCGACTGCTGCAGCTGTGACAGGAGATAGCCCACCGATCCCAGCAGTACCGCCACCATAGCGGTGAGAATCAGTTTCTCATAGTGCCGGGCCAGCCAACCATCCTGTCCGGGAATCCTCATGGGCGGGTTTCCTCTTCCTCCCGAAACCGGTACACGTTCAGTTGGATCGTCACCCGTATCTCCTCCCGGCCAGCCACAACCCGCTCCTCGCGGGTCAGCGGTCTCTCCGTGCCGGTCTCGCTCCGCATGCTCGCTGGCAGGCTGAAAATCTGGCGTAGCGCATCTGCGACCCCCTCTCCCCGGCCCGTCTGCGTCAGTGTCCCAAACTTCTGGTTCTCAACCTCGATACTTGTGACCACCGCGCAGAAGGGAGCATTGGCCAGCCCCAGTAGCAGTTTCCAGAAAGCTGGCTCGCTGCAGGAAACCGTGAAACGGTAGCTTTCCAGATCCACGAGGTCAGCGATCTTGTCCGGCGCGCGGGGTAAGCGCCGCAACTCGCCGGACACCTCTGCAGGAGGAACTCTACGGCGCCGCCTTCTGGCACGCTCCGGTACCTCGGCCTCCCTCTCCAGGTCAAACTCCTGGCGTCGGAGGTCATCTAGTTCCGAAATCCCGGCCGAAAAAAGAAGGCTGCATATCCTCCTCACTTGCTGGAGTTGCACCGTTAGCCTCTCGACGTCGGAAGCCAAAGGTATCTTGCCGCGCACGTACTGCTCGAATCCGAACGTAAAATCCTCTGGAAGGATCACCTGTGCCTCCGCAGCCTCCCGCGAAAGGTACCGGATCTCCTTCTCCAGAACCGCGGGGAAGTCGGCCGGCTCGATTCGGATAGGCTGGACCTGGTTAGTGCGCAGCGAAGATATCACTTGGGAGAGGAACCGCTCAATCCGGGCGAAATTGCCGGCAACCGTCCTGACATTTGCCTCGGACGGGTAAGGCGACCGAGCCTGCAGGCGCACCAGCTGGGCGTGCTGGTTCTCCAGCTCAACCGTAATGGCGTGGTAGGCCTGCCACCCACGCCACAGAAAGACCGCCGCAGCGCAAAGGAAAACCAGCCCCACCAGCAGCAGGACCAGCACAAGTTTCGAAAAACGGATACTCACAACTGGATGGGCTCCTCCAGCACGGCATCTATTTTGAATCTGCGGACGATGTCACCCGTCACCGGCGCCGGCTGCCAGGTGAGTTCGGTATCCGCGGTGAAAAATCTGCTCTTGCGCAGCCCGTCCCGAAAAGCTCTCACCGGTGAGCTGTCCGGGACCCTGTCCAGGTATCCCATTCCACTGATCTCAATGCGGCGGATTATTCCGCCGACCGGGCCCGCGTCGGCCCGCGCGGACGTCTCTTCCACGATGGGTACGATCTGGGCCACCCAGATGCCCCGCGGCACCGCCCGCCTCACTTCGGTAAGCATCTGCGCCCACCGGCGCTTGGCCACAAGGGTGTCCAGCAGACCTTCCAACCTCATCTGTGCGGCAGCCAGTTTCTTCTCCTGAACCGCCAATCTACTTTCAACCCCGCGCATCCGGGTCACCCGCTCCCTCAGTTTCCCCAGGTATTCGTTCCCCAGGGCGCTCATTTTGAAAAGGTCTCCAGCCCACACCACCATCGTCATTATCAGCGCCAGTCCCGACAGAACCAGATAGGGCAGCTTCCTGCGCGCCGCCTGGTAACGCCTGACCCTTTCGGGCAGCAGGCTCAATTCAATGGGACACGAAAGCAGCTTGCGCAGGCCCAGTCCCACCACTTCCGCCAGCAGATGGACATCGCGCGCGATCTGCTCGGCGGGTATCCTCTCGGATACCGCTACGTTGAGGAAGGGATTCAGATAATCCACCGGGGTTTTCAGCTTCTCTTTGAGAAACGTGTCGGTGTAGGGAATCACCGAGGTCCCCCCGGTCAGCAGCAGGCGCTCCGGCTTACTTCCCGCCTGCTGGCTTCGATAGAAGTTTATGGAGCGATTTATCTCGGCATGAATGCGCGTCATCACGCTCCGCACCGCCTTCGATACCCTGTCGGCCACCTCGCTCGGTGGAGCCTCGTAGGCGCTGCCGAAAGCCACATACGCGTGCGCCTTCTTGAGTTCCTCCGCATCCGCAAAAGAGATATCGAATTCCCTCATGATCTGTTGTGTAACCGCATTCCCCGCCACGGGAATGCTGCGCATGAATATTCTTTCCTGTTCCATGAAAATCAGGTCCGTGGACCGCGCCCCCATATCGATCACCAGAACGCATCCTTCAAGATTATCGTAGTTGTAGCGTACGGCGTTGTACAATGCGGCTGAAGCCACGTCCACCGTAACCGGCTCCATCCCGGCCTGCTCGACACAACCGGAAAGTTCTTCGATGATCTCCGCCTTGATCGCCGCCAGCATCACGTTCAGGTCCCCGCCCGCGCTGCCTATCAATTGATAGTCCCAGACGACCTCATCCATGGGAAAGGGAACGTTCTGTTGCGCCTCGTAGAGAATAATCTTGTAGATCTTCTCTCCATCGACCGGGGGCAACCTGACGAAGCGTGAAAAAACCGACTGCCCGGGCACCGACATGACGACCCGGGTTCCTTTCAATCCGCTCTCGCGTAACATGCCACGAAGCGTAAGAACGATCTGCGACGCCCGGTCGCTTTCCCGGGTGGGATCCAGTTCCAGCGAAGCAATGGAATAGTTCATCAGCTGCAGCCCGCCGGCTTTGAGCCCGGAAAATTCCGCCAGCTTGAGGCTGCTGCTGCCTATATCCAGCGCTAGAATACGGTCTCCGCCAAGCATTTCACCTCCGCAGGGCGGCCCCACCCCGAAGAATCAACGCCGGCCGTCGAACTTTATCGCCTCATAGTCGTCGTACAGGATCATCCCGAAAGGCGTCTGCATCCGGTTCAGCAGCAGGCCGCTTTCGGGGGTCAGCTGTTCCCACCAACGCTGCTGGGAAGCAGGCCGCGTCTCGATCGCCATCAGTCGCCCCCCCGAACGCACCAAGACCGCAACCCGTACCACGTCGCCGAACCTCTCAACCGTGCTGGGGTGCAAATACATCACACTCTTGTGCCTGCCTTTGGGAATGTTCACGTATGAAACCACGCCCTTGAGAAGCTTATACTTGACGGGCCCCTTGCGCGGCTTCAGCAGTACGTAGTATTCGAAATCAAGCTGATCCACCCATTCCGGACGCGTGAGGTAGTCGACGACCACCTGGAACCACCGGCGCGTCGGCCGCTGCGGCGTACCTCCGACGATGCGATATTCCGGCGTGCGCACCTTCTCCCCATTGATCTTGCGTATCTCTACAACCTTACCTTCCGCTGCGTGAACCGGGCAGGATGCCACCAGCAGAAACAACAACAAGGAGGGAAAAACACTCAGCGGCACCCGATGATATTTTCTCATCTCGACCCCCAATGACTCCGCGTCAACATTCGCGTTCAGTATATGGAAGACTCCCAAGAGGCGTCAACCAAACACTCCGAAGTTCGGCGACCAACCCGGCCGCTCACCGCCCATCAGCCCGTGACCCCTTCGGTCGGATAATCAAGATCCGTGGCCTGCCGGATTTCAATCCTGCACTCGGGCAGGGACTGGAGAAAATACCGGCCGTACCGACGATCAA
>DTYT01000361.1 GCA_012961745.1 Kiritimatiellia bacterium
CGAACGGGATCAATCTCCGCCCCAGATCCTGATAGGCCTCGTGGCCCCGACCGGCAATCAGAACTATATCACCCGGTCGAGCACGTTCAATCGCCGCCTGGATGGCCTCCCGCCGATCAACCAACGTGCGATGCGCAATCCCCGGCAGTCCTTCCTCAATCTCGCGGATAATCGCTTCGGGGGCTTCGCCCCGTGGATTATCACTCGTCAGGATCACAATATCCGCAAGTGCTCCGGCGACCCTCCCCATCAGCGGCCGCTTGCCTCGGTACCGTTTACCACCGCATCCGAACACCACGACGACGCGTCCCCGGGCAAGTGAACGGCAAAGGCGCAGGACCCGCTCCAATGCCTCGGCAGTATGTGCATAGTCAACGAAAACCCTGAAGCCTAAGTCGTTTCCTATCTCCTCCATGCGCCCCGGAATGCGCCGGCACCGCGTAAGCGATCGGGCGGCGGATCCCAGGTCCACTCCCAACTCCGCCGATATCGCCAGTGACAGCAATGCGTTGCCCAGGTTGAAGTCCCCCAGCAACGGGAGCGTGACTTCGATCCCCGACCGCGGCCCTTTACGGCTTACCAGCAGGAAGCGACTCCCGGCGGAGGAGCAGGTCACCTCATCTGCCCGGTAATCCGCCGCTCTCCGCGTCGAGCACCGCACTACCCTCATCCTATCTTCCATTTCCGCGGCTAACCGTTGCCCCCACGGACAATCGTCGTTTATGACCGCCACACCACCTCCCGTCGCCGCGAGTTCCATCAACCTCTTCTTGACCCGGTAGTAGTCTTCCATACTGTGGTGGTAGTCCAAATGGTCACGGCCCAGATTGGTAAAGGCGGCGACGGCGAAATGGATCGAATCGGCCCGTCGCTGGTCGAGGGCATGCGAAGAAACTTCCATGACCGCCGCGCGGCAGTCGCAGCGTACCATTTCCGCCAGCAAGGCCTGCAATTCGGGAGCCGTAGGAGTCGTGCGGACCGCCGGGACCCTTCTGCTACCGACGATGTATTCCACCGTGCCCACCAGTCCGGTTCGGATCTCGGCTCCCTCCAGGATCGTCCGCACCAGATAAGCAACCGTGGTCTTTCCGTTGGTGCCGGTGATACCGATCACGCGAAGCTTCTGCGACGGATCACCCCAATATCGCGCCGCGATGCGCGCCAGTGCCGCCCGCACATCCTCGGCCACCAACACGGTGGGGCCCCGCCAGGCCAGGGACCCTCGAGGGACCAGTACCGCCGCCGCCCCCCGACTCAGCGCCTCGGGAATGAACTCTGCGCCGTGGCGGCGCATTCCCGGCAGGGCGGCGAAGAGAAACCCCCGCCGGACGGTTCGGGAATCGGACACGATTCCCGATACGGGGACATCCGCACGCCCCAAGACCTTCAGGGGTAGCCCGGCAACCAGATCCGCCAGCAGTCGCCCGCGGACTCCGACCGTGCACCCGGCTGTCATAGTCTGCTATCCTCCTCCCCGCCTTAGAGATACCCACGCCCCGCGCCAAGATCCAGAACCCCCAGCAGTTCCTGCGCGATTTCCGCGAATACCGGCGCGGCGACACGGCCACCGGCATGGAGTGGCTGAGGGGTATCGACCACGACTATGATCCCCAAATCCGGGTCGTCGGCGGGCAGCACGCCGACGAAAGAGGCGATGTAATCGGAACGGGAGTAGCCGCCGCAGATCGGTTTCTGAGCGGTGCCCGTCTTTCCCGCAACCGGGCAGCCGGATATCGCGGCCTTCACACCCGTCCCGCCGGCCTCGGTCACCCGGCGCAGAAGCGCCAGCATCACCTGGGCCGTGTCCCGGTCAATAGGATGCCCGATGACTGTCGGTACGGCTCGATAAATCACGCTGCCGTCAGTATCCGCCACCATCGATACTACGTGAGGACGCAGCATCAACCCCTTGTTCGCAATACAGCAGAGGATATTCAACATCTGCAGCGAGGTTACTCCCACCTCATGTCCTATGGCTATCCGGGTGGCGCTGATCGCCGACCACTGGTCGGGTTCACGCAGGATCCCTGCCTGCTCTCCGGGAAGGTCGATCCCCAGTCGGCGGCCCACATTGAACCCCCGCAAATAGCGTGCGAGTCGCTCTTCTCCCAGCCGCAGGGCGACCTTGGCGGCACCGATATTGCTCGATTTCTTCAACACGTCGGCGACCGTCAGCCGGTCGTAGGCCTGGTGGTCGTGCAACACCTTGCCCCGGTACCACCAGGCCCCCCCTTCACAATCTACGACATCTTCCGGGGTTACGACTCCCTCGTTCAGCGCCGCTGCCAGAACCGCCACCTTGAAAGTGGAACCCGGCTCGTAGATGTAGCCGATGGCGCGATTGAGCATCGCTTCCTCGGAGGCGGTGCGATACCGGTTAAGATCAAACGAGGGCAGAGAAGCCAGAGCGACTATCTCCCCGGTCTTCACGCGCTGGACGATCGCCCAGGCTCCCCGGGCCCGGTATCTCTCAAGCGCTTTCCGCAGAGCCTCCTCGACAATGTATTGCGCCCGCATATCCAAGGTCAAATATACGTCCATACCTTCAAAGGGAGGCATCTCGACCAGCCGACGGTGATACAGTTCACGGCGGCGACCATCCAGTTGGGTGACCACCAGACCTCCGCTACCACGTAGAAAGCGGTCGTAGGTCAGTTCCACACCCGCACAGCCCGTCTCCTCCATGTTCACGAACCCCAGAACATGACACATCAATTCTCCTAGCGGGTAGTAGCGGGCGGTGGTATCCTCCATGAAAACCCCATGCAGCCGCATGCGGGCTATGGTGTCTGCCTGCTCCAACGGTATCCGCCGCTTGACATAAGCAAAACGTCTGCCGGGACGCTGTAGCCGTACCACCAAACTGCGGGGATCAAGCCCCAGCGCTCGGGCCAAGTGGTAGGCCACAAACCGGCTGTGACCCGAACGGGCGATCACATAGGGATCCGCACAGACATTCTTCATCGCCACGTTCACGGCCAGGACATTCCCGGTCCGGTCCAGTATTCGGCCCCGGCTCGGCAGTAGTTCAATCTCCGCGCGGCGGAGAAGCTCCACCCGCTGCCGCAACCTCCCATCCCCCCCCAAATGGAGAAAAAAGAGGCGCACTGCCAGTGCACCTGTACCGGCCGCGATAAAGAGAATCACCGCGGCTATCCGCCACTTCTGTATTCCCCTAATCATTCATGGCCGCCCCCCTCCCCTCCAGGCCAAGACGTTGGGTCCACAGCCGACTCCGGAACCGGTGAGATCAACATAGAACACCTGCGACTCTCGCGGCCAATCCATGCGTATCCCTCTGCGACGCAAGGCATGAACAATTCGCTCCGGCGACGCCATGCTCCACCAGCGGAACTCCTCCATCCGTCGCTCTTCCCGAAGACGGGCCAGGCGGGCTTCCCTCTCCCGGATGCCCCCCGCCAGCATCTCACAGCGCGCTGACAGCCACAGGTAACTCAGAGCCGCCATCGCAGCCAACAGCAAAACCGCCAGCAGCGGGGTGGGAAATACAAATCCCTCTTTCCTCAGATTCCGTCTGGGCCGCCTACGCACCATTTTCCACCCTCTCCGCTGCACGCAGTTTCGCCGACCGCGCCCGCGGATTCATGCGCAGCTCGTCCGCTCTGGGGATCAGCGGTTTGCGCGTCAAAATCCTTACCCGCGGCGGGTCGAAAACCACCCTCTGCCCCCCCTCCGGCAACGACATCCGCCGGCCCTCGTGCCGCCGGAAACAGTCCTTGACCAGCCGGTCCTCCAGGCTATGGAAACTGATAACCACCAGGCGTCCCTCCGGCCACAGCACCCGAAGCGCTTCCTCCAGGCCGGCACGCAAGTTTTCCAGCTCTGCATTCACCGTCATGCGCAACGCCCTGAACACGTTCGTCGCCGCATGTAGGCGGCGGGCGCCGGCCCCTCCCAAGACCTCGTTCGCCACTTCCGCCAAGTCGGCCACTGTGCGCAACGGGGCGATCTGACGCCGCTTGATTACTGCGCGCGCCAGGGCCCGCGCTCGCCGGATTTCTCCCAGCTGACCGAAGATCGACGTCAGTTCGTCCATCTCGGCCGAATTCAAGATCTGCGCCGCCGTCAGCGAAAGAGACGGATCCATCCGCATGTCCAGATCCCCTTCCCCCCGGAAGGAAAAGCCGCGCCGCGTGTCCGCCAGCTGTAACGATGAGACCCCCAAATCCATCAGAACGCCGTCTACGCCCCGGATTCCCAGCCCACGCAGGATTACCCCCATGTCCCGGAAGTTCCCTCTCCGCAGCACGACGCGGTCCCCCCATTCCGCCAGCCTTCCATGCGCAACCCGCAGCGCATCAGGATCCCAGTCGATCCCGACAACCCGTCCCTCAGCACCCACTGCGGCGCAAATGAGGGAGGCGTGCCCACCGGCCCCCAGCGTGGCGTCCACGTACGTACCGCCGGGACGAATTCCCAGCAGCTCGAGCACCTCCGCCGGCATGACAGGCACATGAGTGTTCGTCCGCCACCTGTCGGCCAATGCACCGGTCTCCTGCGCCTTATGATCCGACATACTGATGCACTGTCCGCGCATAAGCCTTCCGGCCCAACACGTATCCCGCCCACCGTGCTTCACTCACCAGAATCAATCCGCGTCGCTTCTGCGGGGGGTACACCGGGTAGACCGAGTGGTCTGCTCGGCGACTCCATCCTGCGGAGAGTTCTTCAGGCGCGCCATGTAAACCCTGCAAACGGCCCATGCGGGCGATGCTCATCACCGCCTCCTCTCCGCCCACCGGCCAGCCCGTTGATCAGAAGCCGATCGACCGGATGGCCTCCTCCAGAGCCTGCTCCGAGACCTGCTCGGTTTCCCTCTTCCACTCATCTGGGCTCCACAATTCAAAGCGGTCGAACGCTCCTACCATCACCACCACATTCTGCAGTCCCGCATAGTCCAGAAGGTCGTCCTTGATCCGCATCCGCCCTTGGGAATCCCAAGCCACCAGATCCGATCGCGAGGCGAGTGCCCGCGCCAGGCGTCGCCCGTCAGGGTCGGCGACGGAGAGTTTGCGCAGTTTGTCCAGTCTCCGCGTCAACTCCCGAGCGGGGTATACCCAGAGGCAGCGGACTTCAATACCGGGCAGGACGAACACCCGGCGCGGGCCACCCACCAGTTCTCTCCATACCGCCGGAATGATCAGTCGTCGTTTTTCATCGAGGGAGTGGGTGTAGGTATTGACGAACAGTCCGGCGGGAAGATCCGAATCAAGACCTGGCGACGGCGATCTGGACTTGTCTTCCATTGTACCTACACCCTGCTCCACTTTAAACCACATCCCACCACAAGAAGTCAAAAAAAAATTTGGAATAAATTCTGTGTCGGATAATTCCTCCGCCCGCCCCGCAAGAATCGCTGCATCCTCCGCTGGACTAGCATCCCCCTCCTGGTATATGTAGATCAATGAGCCGCCACCGACACAACCGTATGGGCGGCAAACACGAGCCGGACGTAATGATGACGCGAAATCCGTACATGCAGCAGTTCATGCAGGCTCAGGGACACGAAGCCCTGACGTTCGACGACGTCTCCCTGGTGACCCAGTATTCAGACTTCCTCCCCAACGAAGCCCAAATCAACAGCCGTCTCACCCGTAACATCACGCTGAATATCCCCTTCGTCAGCGCTGCCATGGATACCGTAACGGAAAGCTCAATGGCCATCGCCATGGCCATGCTCGGAGGCATCGGCGTCATCCACAAGAATCTGCCCGTCCAGGAACAAGCCGAGATGGTCGGCCAGGTAAAAAGGTATCTCAACGGGCTGATCGAAAACCCGGTCACCTTCCGCGTCTCCGACACTCTCAAGACGGTCCACCAGGAACGCCAGGCCCAGGGATACAAGTTCAGCGGCTTCCCCATTCTCGACAGGGAAGACCGCCTGGTCGGCATCCTGACCGCAGCAGACATAAAATTCGCCTCGAACCCGAACGCTCCCATTTCCGAGGTCATGACCCGCGCTGTGATCACCGCCCCCCCCGGCACCACACTGGAGGAAGCTTACCGTGTCATGCAGGAGAACAAGATCGGAAAACTGCCGCTGGTAGACCGCGAACACCGCCTGGTGGGACTCTACAGCTATACCGATGTAAGTACACTCATCCGCAATATTCAGCCCATGTACAATCGCGACAGTCAGTATCGGCTGCGTGTCGCGGCCGCCGTGGGGCCTGATGATCATGAGCGCGTGTCCGCCCTGGCCGAGGCGGATGTTGACGCGGTGGTGGTGGACACCGCCCACGGACATTCCCGGGGTGTGCTCGAAATGACCCGTTGGATCAAAAAGAACTATCCCGCCCTTCAGGTGGTCTCCGGAAACATCGCCACCGCGGATGCGGCGGAAGCCCTCCGCAATGCCGGCGCCGATGCGGTCAAAGTAGGCATCGGGCCGGGGTCCATCTGCACCACCCGGGTGGTGGCTGGGGTGGGCGTGCCCCAGATAACCGCCATCTACCATTGCGCCGTCGCGGTGGGCAACGACATCCCCGTAATCGCCGACGGCGGCATCCGCAATTCCGGAGACGTGGCCAAGGCCATCTCCGCAGGCGCCGATGCGGTGATGATGGGATCCATCCTTGCGGGTACCGAGGAAAGCCCCGGAGAAAAGATAATCCATGAGGGGCGCCAGTACGTCATCTACCGCGGTATGGGAAGCATCGGGGCAATGGTCGCCGGCCGAGGCAGCCGCGACAGATACGGCCAGGCGGAAGTACCGGAAGACGAGCTCGTCCCCCAGGGGATCGAGGGCATGGTACCCTATGCCGGCACAGTAGAGAAAGTCCTTAGGCAATTCTGCGGCGGACTGAGAGCGGCCATGGGATACTGCGGGTGTCGCACGATCGCCGAATTGCAGAGCAGGGCGCGCTTCGTCCGTATCACCCGCGCCGGCGTCATTGAGGCTCATCCCCACGACGTGAAGATAACCAAGGAAGCCCCTAACTACCGGTCAACCTGGTGATCCATCTTTCGCGCCCTGTCAGAATAGGACAACCGACCGACACCAAACAACGCCCTCAGAAGTCCCAGGCGAGAGCCACCACGCCACCTGCGGTGGCCTTGCCATCTTCCCAACCCAGGCTGACC